>NZ_JBAWDL010000348.1:0-2527 GCF_049590715.1 Flavobacterium sp. | reverse complement strand
CCCATCCCATAGCCGGTTTTAGATTGCCTATTTGTTCAAAACAAGCTTTTCTATACGCTTTGAAGGCACCACGAATATGATCTTTATCGGTTAGGTTTTCTAGAATCCATTCGCCATTTTTTTCGATATAAGCAAAACCACCTGCCATACCTACTTCCGGATCTTTTTCAAAATGACCAATGATGGTTTCAAAATAATTAGTAGGTAAAATCAAATCGGCATCGAGCTTGACGATAATGTCATAATCATCATCCAGAGTAGCAAACCCAGCGTGAAACGCTTGGATTACTTTGCTTCCGGGTAGGTGTACCGCTGTCGAAGATTTGTTAACTAAACTGATAAGCGGATGCTCTTTGGCGTAGGCCAAAACAATTTCTTCAGTTTTATCAGTAGAATTATCATTAACAATGACTACTTTTTTTGGCAAGACTGTTTGTGTTAGCAAGGAGTCTAATGTCAATGAAATAAAGGCTTCTTCGTTATGGGCAGGAATAACAATATAGTAATTCATTATTTGATTTTTTCGGCATAAACAATGTAATACCTGTTGGTTAAAGCGCGTAATAATGGGCGAAAGCCAATTTTTTTGACAGGATGTGTAAATTTGGTTCTATCGATGATTTTCCAGCCTGTTTTTTCTAACAGCCAATCCAATTGCCAATCTTCAAATTCGTGGTAATGTCTGTCCCACATATCTGTTTTGCTGCGGTATGCGGATGAAAACCACAATCGCAATGGGATTGAAATTAGTAATTTATCGCATTTTACGTTTTCTAATACCGTATACGGATTCAATAAATGTTCAAAGATTTCAAAAGCTGTAAAAACAGTATAATTTTCGTTTTGTAAGGCCGTTTGATTGTTGTCTATGTCTTCGCCAGTCGTGTTTTTTACAGTATATCCATTTTCTTCCATTATTTTAGAAAAAGGATTGGGAACGCCTAAGTCAAAAAGGGTTTCAGAAGTTGAAATATGCTTTTGTAAAAACTCTAAAGTAAGTTTGAATCTTTTATTGGGAAATGTTTTTTCGTACATTATTGAGTGTGTTTAATCCAAGGAGCAAATGTACAAAGATATATGTAATGCAAGAGCAAGTTTATAAAGAAACAAAAAGGGGCTTAACGAGAAGAGTAATCTCTTTTGTGGAAGACAGGGGGCTCTTTTATTTTAAGAAAAGTCCTATGTATGTGTTGTTTTTTATATATTTATAAAGTTGACTTGAAGGTATTGTAAAATAATTAACAATTTTAAAGTTTCACTTTAGTGCAACTTATGTATGTTTGCTATGAGTAAAAGTATAAAACATCGCACGATTCTGTTTTATAAAGAATATTTTGAAGAATTCTTTGTGAAGCAACGAGATAAAGTAAAAGACAAAATTATTTGGACGCTGGAGTTAATAGAAGAATTAGATCGAATACCAGAAACCTATTTGAAACATCTTGAAAATACGGATGGGCTTTTTGAAATTAGAATACAACAAGGAAGTGATATTTTTAGAATCTTTTGTTTTTTTGATCAAGGTAAATTAGTTGTTTTAGCTAATGGTTTTCAAAAGAAGACTCAAAAAAACACCTAAAAAAGAAATTGAAAAAGCATTAAAAATAAAGAGAGAATATGAAATCGAAAAAAAGTAATACTATATCATTAGATCAGTTTAAGGACAAGCATTACGGCGAAACAGGAACTAAAAATCGTGATGAACTGGATTTAGGTTATGAGAATTTTAAAATAGGGGCTTTAATTCACGAAGCTAGATTAGAAAAAGGATTAACCCAAGAAGAACTTGCGCAAAAAGCAGGGACGACTAAATCTTACATATCAAAAATTGAAAATAATATCAAAGAAGTGCGTTTTTCTACTTTACAGAAAATTGTAGAATTGGGTTTAGGAGGAAGATTGGAGTTGTCCATAAAGCTTTGATTGTTTGTGAAAAATAATTTAATACCACAAATCCCCTAGCCCAGATAGAAACGAAAAGCCCACGACACTAAAAAGGTAGTTTTTATTACCTCATAAAAGCGACTGAAAGAAGCTCTTTATGAGGTTTGTAAAAACATCTTTTTAGGGTGTGGACTTGTAGTGGATAGCTGGAAATTGCTTCTAACTAATATCGATATACAAACGCATTGATGTTCATTCCTGCTCCTACAGATGCAAAAATAACGACATCACCTTTATTGATTTCGTGTCCCTCAATTTGGTTATTTACTAATAAATCAAAAAGAGTAGGGACTGTGGCAACACTACTATTTCCTAGCTCATGAATACACATCGGCATGATGTTTTCAGGAGTGGTTTTATCGTATAATTTGTAAAAACGATCTACGATGGCTTCGTCCATTTTTTCATTAGCTTGATGAATCAATATTTTTTTGACATCCTCGATAGCTACACCGCTTTTGTCCAAACAGCTTTTCATAGCAAGTGGAACATTTGATAATGCAAATTCATAAATTTTACGACCGTGCATTTTGATGTATCTTGTATCAGGATCTAAATCTATATTGTATGATTTTCCGAAAAA
>NZ_JBAWDL010000347.1:0-5691 GCF_049590715.1 Flavobacterium sp. | reverse complement strand
CAATATCGAAGGGACTGCAAATATTGTCAATTTTTGTATTGCAAAAAACGTTACCAAATTATGCCACCTAAGTTCGATAGCTGCCTTAGGAGATTTAGCAGAACATGAAACAATACTCACCGAAGAAACCGAATGGAACCCTGAAAAACCACATTCAGACTATGCGATCTCAAAATATGGAGCCGAAATGGAACTTTGGCGCGGACAACAAGAAGGTTTAAACAGTATTATTCTTAATCCAGGTGTTATTGTAGGGCCTGGTTTTTATGAACAAGGAAGTGGATTGTTATTCAAAAAAGTTTCTGAAGGGTTAAAATATTACACTGAGGGTATTACGGGATTTATTGCTGTTACTGATGTCGTTAGAATCGCTATTGAACTCATGCAAAGCGAAATCACTAATGAACGGTACACACTTATTGCTGATAATTATAGCTTTAGAGACATCATAAATACAATGAGTGATGCCTTACATCAAAAACGGCCTGAAATCCATTTAAAGCCGTGGCAAATAGAAATTGCATGGCGATTAGACTGGATTAGAGCCACTCTATTTAGAACAAACAAAAAACTAACACAATACACAGCAAAAGCGTCCTATGCGCAAACAACGCTTTCGAATCAAAAAATAAAAGCAGAATTAAAATTCCGCTTTTTAGACATTCATCACTATATTATGGATATTGGAAAATTGAATAATTAATCCAACACACCTTCTTCGTTTGCTTTTGCTCCTTGTTCTAATCTTTCATTAAGACTTTTCTTTTTAGCCAATGAGTCTTTTTCTTTGATTGAAAGGTGTGAGTTCTTTTCATTTTGATTGATAATAATATCTAATTTCTCTCTCTCACTATTTAATCGTTCTGTAACTTGATCAAACATTTTTTTATACTCCTTATAATTTGAAGTATAGTAATTATTGTTTTGAACAAATTGAGCGCTATCTATACCATACTTCTTATAAATATACTCTAATTCATTAGTATTATACCCTTTAAATGATTCCAGATTTTGATACTTTAGCGCATTTAAAATAGATAAATCATACATTAGATCAATCATCTCACTTTTTTCAATAAAGTGATCTGGTTTTTGCATCGTACTCTCTTTACAACTTACAAAAATCAATATTAAAACAATCAAAACAAATTTTTTCATACTGCCTAGAAATTCCTATCGAACAATAGTCGTTTACCCACCTTCGTGTTTTTGACTTTAAAGTTATTGTAAACTAGTTGTCCGTTTACAAAAGTATGTGTAACTCTTGATTTAAAAGTAAACCCTTCAAATGGAGACCAACCACATTTAGCCAAAATATTTTCTTTCTTAACTCCCCATGGCAATCCTGCATTAACAATAACTAAATCAGCATAATACCCTACTTTTATAAAACCTCGTTTTTCAATTTGGAAAATTTTAGCTGGGTTATGACACATTTTTTCGACTATTTTCTCAATACTGATTTTGCCTTGATGAAAAGCTTCAAACATAGCCACCACAGCATGTTGTACAAGTGGCCCACCTGAAGGAGCTTTTAAATAGGATTGTTTTTTTTCTTCCAAAGTGTGTGGCGCATGATCAGTAGCAATCACATCAATACGATCGTCTAATAAGGCTTTCCATAAAGCGTCTCTATCCTCAACGGTTTTTACAGCAGGATTCCATTTGATCATATTGCCTTTGGTCGCATAATCATCATTAGTAAACCATAAATGGTGCACACAAACTTCGGCCGTAATTTTCTTTTCTTCTAATGGAATTTTATTGGTAAACAAATCCATTTCCATCGCAGTCGAAAGGTGAAAAATATGTAAACGAGCACCTGTTTTTTTAGCCAGCTCAATTGCTTTTGAAGAAGATTTATAACAAGCTTCAGCCGAACGAATCAAATGATGAGCAGTTACTGGCACATTATCCCCATATTCCGCAATATATTTAGCCGTATTTTCTTTGATTGTAGCCTCATCTTCACAATGAACAGCAATTAACATAGGCGTGCTGGAAAATATTTTTTCTAGAGTAGCTTCGTTATCCACCAACATATTTCCAGTTGAAGAACCTAAAAATATTTTAATACCCGCCACATTTTTAGGATTGGTTTTCAAAACCTCTTCTAAATTATCATTTGTTGCTCCCATCATAAACGAATAATTCGCATACGATTTTTGAGCAGCAAGTTGGTATTTTTCTTCTAAAATTTCCTGAGTAACGGCATTAGGAACGGTGTTAGGTTGCTCGATAAAGGAAGTAATCCCACCAGCAACAGCTGCTTTAGATTCTGACTCAATATCGCCTTTGTGCGTTAATCCTGGTTCTCTAAAATGAACTTGATCGTCAATAGCACCTGGCATCAAATAATTCCCTTCGGCATCGATAATCACATACTCAGATGATTTGGCACTAATGCTTTCTGAAATTTCAACAATTAAGTCATTTTCAATTAAAACATCGCCCTCAAAAATCACCCCTTCATTTACTATTTTGGCATTCTTAATTAAAACCCTATTCATTGTATTTGTATTATAATGTATTAAATAATTTTTTCATCCTAAGCGAAATCACTCCAAAAACAGCCTCTATGATAATTGAATTACTCATCTTAGACTGCCCTTTAGTTCTATCAGTAAAAATAATGGGAACTTCGGTAATACTAAATTTTTTGCAATACGTCCGGTATTTCATTTCGATTTGAAAAGCATAACCTACAAACTTAATTTTATCAAGATTTATAGTTTCTAATACTTGTCTTTTATAACAAACAAAACCTGCCGTTGCGTCATGAATTTTCATTCCCGTAATCATCCGAACATATACGGATGCAAAATAAGACATTAATACTCGATTTAACGGCCAATTAACCACATTGACACCCGTTACATAACGGGATCCAATCGATAGATCAGCATCACCAAAATGACACGCATTGTATAGTTTTTCTAAATCGTTTGGATTGTGAGAAAAATCGGCATCCATTTCGAATATAAAGTCATATCCTTTTCCAAGTGCCCACTTAAAACCGTGAACATACGCCGTTCCTAAACCTGATTTTTTCATTCTTTTCTCCAAGAACAAACGCCCTACAAATTCAGCTTGTAGCATCATCACTTTATCAGCAGTATGATCCGGCGAATTATCATCTATAATGAGTACATGAAAATTTTTATGCTGTGATAGCACTGTACGAATGATACTTTCGATATTTTCAATTTCGTTATAGGTCGGAATTATAACAATACAGTCGCTCATATTTCAACTAATTTCACCGCAAAAGTAAACTTTTTAATGCATTTGAATGATAATAAATCTATAATAAAAACTTTCAATCAAAAAATTACTAATTTTGCTCCACTATGACAGAACATTTACTTCATCCAAGGATAGTTGAAAGCAAGGATTGGGCTACAATATTATTTGTGCTGTCTTTTTTGCTAATTACCATAACAAAATCGACAAACGAAAACCGTTTTGGCGACTTCATTAACCTCATCTTTTCGGATAAATATTCCAAAGTGTATCGTGACTCTGGACATTTAATGAGTGGATTTACCCTGTCTTTATTCATCGTTCAGGCGATTTCCTTTGCTTTCTTCATTCAATTAACACTGAGTATCTTTGGCTTTGCCTCAAAAACTGATTATATTCTTTATATCCAAATTATCACTTTTGTTATTTTCTTTATTTTATCGAAATATTTGATCGAAAAAATAATAGCAACAGTATTTAATATTGAAGAATTTGTAGAGCAATTTAACCTCCAAAAGGTCACCTATCGTACTTATATTGGCATACTTATCCTTCCTTTTAACATTATTTTGTTCTACTATGAAAGTATTTCAACAATAATTCCGCAAACAATAATAGCTACCGTATTGATTTCGAATATATTAACTTATTTAATGTCAATAAAAAATTATCAAAATATAATATTCAGCAAGTTGTTTTATTTTATTTTATATCTTTGCACTCTCGAAATAGCCCCCTATTTTTTGATGTATTACTGGTACACAAAAACTAGCGCTTAGAAACTGTTAAAATATGAAAGTGAAAACTATTTTGGTGTCACAGCCTGAGCCTAAAGTTGAAAATTCCCCTTATTTTGAATTACAACAAAAGCATAAAATAAAAATTGATTTCAGACCATTTATCCACATAGAAGGAGTTAATGCGAAAGAGATTCGTCTTCAAAAAATTGACCTCAACAACTATACTGCGATAATTTTAACTAGTAGAAATGCTGTTGATCATTTCTTTAGAGTTGCTGATGAAATGCGTTATAAAGTTCCTGAAACCTTAAAGTATTTTTGTCAATCAGAAGCCGTTGCTTACTACTTACAAAAATACGTGGTCTACAGAAAACGAAAAATTTATGTTGGAGCTAAAGACTTTGCAGATTTATCACCTCTAATCAAAAAGTATAAGGATGAAAAATTCCTTTTACCTGCTTCGGATCAATTGAATGCTGATGCTCCTGTTACTTTAGACAGCTTAAAAGTAGACTGGACTCAAGCTACTTTTTACAAAACGGTAATGAGTGATTTATCAGATTTAGCAGATGTATATTATGATGTGTTGGCCTTTTTTAGTCCCACTGGAATCAAATCATTATTCAAAAATTTTCCTGATTTCAAACAAAATAATACTCGCATAGCCGTATTTGGAAGTTCAACTCAAAAAGAGGCATTAGACAATGGATTACGAATTGATATTCTTGCGCCAACACCTGAAACACCTTCGATGACAATGGCTATCGAAAAATATGTTATAGAAGTTAATAAAGTAAAATAATTCATTGTTAGTATAAAAAATAAAAACCGCAATTTACATTGCGGTTTTTTTATACTCAAAATCAATTCAATCTTCGAGTTTAATCCCTTCTACTGCCTCCCATATATATCGAAAGATAATACAACAAAGTCGCAATCGAACCCAATGCCGCTACTAAATACGTGCGTGCTGCCCATTTTAAAGCATCCTTAGCGCCTGCGTGTTCTTGCTGAGTTAACATGCGTTTATTATCTAACCAAGCCAAAGCTCGATAACTAGCGTCATATTCTACAGGTAACGTTATAATCGAAAATACCGTGGTTGCAGCAAATAAAATGATTCCAATTAACAACAACTGCGGAAAACTGTTCAGCAATAAAATTCCACCTAATAAAATCCATTGCATATAAGACGAAGCCACGTTTACAAACGGAACTAATTTAGAACGCATAGTCAACCATTGATAACCAACGGCATGTTGCACTGCATGACCACATTCATGTGCTGCCACAGCAGCGGCAGCCGCATTACGCTGATTATACACTGCTTCACTCAAATTTACCGTTTTATCCACAGGGTTATAATGATCCGTTAATCTTCCTGGTGTCGAGATTACTTTTACATCATAAATACCATTGTCTTGCAGCATTTTTTGAGCAATTTCTGCACCACTCATGCCGTTTTGCAAATGTAATTTAGAATATTGTTCGAATTTGCTCTTTAGCCTCGAACTCACTAACCAACTCGCCAGCATTATCATACCAGCCAATATTATATAGCCCATTCCCATATTTTTATTTTTTTTGATTTCTAATTTGGTTTAAATTCATCAAAATGCGCACCAATTTTTAAAAATGCCATATTGACATTATGAAAATGGATGGATTAAAATCCATCCCTACAATATGAGCCGAGCCTACGGCTCTT
>NZ_JBAWDL010000346.1:0-21155 GCF_049590715.1 Flavobacterium sp. | reverse complement strand
ATCATGAATAATATTAGAAAAATAAAATACGCAGGCTTTGCCTGCGTATTAATTAGCTTAGCGAGTTGTAAACTTCCTTCTGTTGTAACAAAAGAAGAAAATAAAATTGTTCCTGCAGGGTTTGCGGGGGCTTCGCAAGATTCGACTAATACAGCAAGTATACAATGGAAAACGTATTTTACAGATTCTTATCTTGAAAGTTTAATCAGTACTGCTTTGGAAAACAATCAGGAATTGAATATTACACTACAAGAAATTGCAATTGCTAGAAACGAAGTGAGAGCTCGTAAAGGAGAATACTTACCGTTTGTAGGGGTAAATGCAGGAGCTGGAGTTGATAAAGTGGGAAGATATACGAGCAAAGGTTCCAGTGAAGCAAATACTGAAATCATGCCAGGAAAAGAAACACCAGATCCTTTGGCTGATTATAGTTTTGGTCTTTCTGCAAGTTGGGAAATTGATATTTGGAACAAATTACACAATGCCAAAAAATCAGCTTTGAGTCATTACCTGGCTACCGTTGAAGGAAAGAATTTTGTCGTTACTAATTTGATTGCTGAAATTTCAAATTCTTATTATGAGCTATTGGCTTTAGACAACCAATTGGAGATTGCAAAGCAAAATATCGAAATTCAATCGAATGCTTTAGCAATTGTTAAAATACAAAAAGAGTCGGCTCGTGTAACTGAATTAGCAGTACGTCGTTTTGAAGCACAAGTACTGAAAACTAAAAGTTTGCAGTTCTCTATTCAACAACAAATTACGGAGACTGAAAATAAAATTAATTTCTTACTAGGCCGATTTCCACAAACTATTGAGAGAGATCATACTGCATTTGAAGCACTTACACCAGCAACTGTTCATGCAGGTATCCCTTCTCAATTATTAGAAAACAGACCTGATATTAAACAAGCTGAATTAGAATTGATGGCATCAAAATTAGATATTAAAGTAGCCAAAGCACGATTTTATCCTTCTTTAGGAATTTCAGCTGGGATAGGGTATCAAGCTTTCAATGCAAAATATTTATTGGATACACCTGAGTCTTTATTGTATTCGTTTGCAGGAGATTTAGTAGCACCATTAGTTAATAGAAATGCCATCAAAGCGATGTACTTAAGTGCTAGCGCTAAACAAATTCAAGCGGTTTATAATTACGAAAGAACACTTGTTAATGCTTATGTTGAGGTTGCTAATCAATTAGCTAAAATTAAAAACATGGAGCAAAGTTATAATTTGAAATCACAACAAGTGCAAGCTTTAAATGAGTCGGTAACGATTTCTAATACTTTATTCCGTTCAGCTAGAGCTGATTATATGGAAGTTTTATTAACACAACGTGAAGCTTTAGAATCAAAATTCGAGCTTATCGAAACCAAAAAACAACAAATGAACGCATTTGTTAATGTTTACAGAGCATTAGGTGGAGGATGGAAATAAATTCCTCCTTAATTAGTTTGTTTTGTGTTTACTTGTGAGAGAAAGGGGCTGTCTGAAAAGGCAGCCTCTTTTGATTTTATAGAACTACTTTTTTGGAAATATGAATAAAGTTTTAATGACGCAGAGCTTAATTCTTTTTACCCAAAGTATATTTTTCAGTATGTGGTTTTTTCAATTGTAATCCTGAAATTTCAGTAATCAAGCGATTTGGAACTGAAACGTTGTATTTTATTAGTTGTGGATAATCGTTAGTTTTATTTTCAAAAACCAGTTGATTTTCTGCTACTTCTTTGTACAAGAAAATGATTGGTTCATCGTTGTTTTGTCCTTTGATAAATGTTTTATAGGTCAGGTTTTCGCCTAATTGCTCTATAGTCATCGTTTCATGATGAAGTGTGTCTTTGCCTTTCAGAAAGAAACATTTTCCATTATACATACTATCGTTGACTTTTACCCAGTTCTCTGATAAAATACCATCTGATAATTTAACTTCCCAATTTCCTAATAACCCTTGCGTGGATTGAATAAGTTCTTTGTCTGATTTAGAACTGTTGTTGTTACAGGAAGCTAAAGCAGTAAGAAGCAATAAAAGAGTCATTTTTTGAACCATTTTTCAATTATTAAGTGTCATTGTTTTGAATGGCTAAATTATAAAAAAATAGAATAGAGAATGATTTTTGTTTTTGAATGGTAAATGATTGATACAGAGACGATCCGTGTAAATAGGTACTGCCGTGGCTTTCTACTATAAATTATTTTTCAAAATTTCATACACCAATTCTTTGGTCGGTTTTTGCCCATTGATTTTCTCTCGTACCAAATCAAAAGTTACTTTAAAATTACAACCGCTTTTATAGTCACTGCAACCGTAAGCTGTTTTTCCTTTGATTACGATTCCTTTTTGACATTTAGGACAAGGCAAATCACCTGAAGTTGCTTTTGTAGCGGGGGATGGAGTAGGGGATCCCCCTTTTTTTGGTTCCAAAACAAGATTAAAATTATCATCAAAACGCAACAAACCTTCTACTGTGCCTGCCTCTGTTTTAAAGTCTTTTAGATTGACAGTCGAACCTTTTTGTAGTAAACGCAAATATTGATTCTCGGATATTTTTTTCTCTGCAAAAGTAAAGGGTAATACCATCGTACAACCGCTTTTATATTCACTACAACCATAAGCTGATTTACCTTTGATCAAAGTTCCTTTTTTGCATTTTGGACATTTTTCAGCAGTAATTCCTGCTGCTTTCTTTTTCTCAACTTTGGCTTCTTGCTTTTGAATATTTTCTGTATGCGAAATATTAGCACGCTTGGTTTCGCTTCGAACTTCGTAAACTAAAGCATCCACCATGCGTTTCATATTATTGATAAATGCACCAGCGGTAAACGTACCTTTTTCAATGTCTTTCAGTTGCTTTTCCCAAGTTCCCGTCAACTCTGCTGATTTGATTAATTCATTCTGAATGGTGTCAATTAGTTGAATCCCAGTAGGGGTAGGTAAGACTTGTTTTTTGTTTCTTACAATGTATTGACGCTTAAATAAAGTTTCAATAATATTTGCTCGTGTTGACGGACGACCTATTCCGTTCTCTTTCATCAATTCGCGTAAATCATCGTCATCCACTTGTTTTCCTGCGGTTTCCATGGCACGTAACAAGGTTGCCTCCGTAAACTGATTGGGTGGTTTGGTTTCTTTTTCTAGAAATGAAGGTTGGTGAGGTCCTTTTTCGCCTATCACAAAATTGGGTAATATGTCGGCTTCTTTTTCTTTGGCATTTGGATCTTCAAAGACAACGCGCCATCCTTTTTTCAGAATAACTTTTCCCGTGGTTTTAAAAAGTACCTCGGCCGCTTTCCCCATTACAGTCGTATTGGCAACCAAACAATCATCGTAAAACGAAGCAATAAAACGCTTTACAATAATATCATAAACCAGTTGCTGGTTGTATTGCAAATTCGATTGAATCCCTGTGGGAATAATAGCGTGGTGATCTGTGACTTTTTTATCATTAAAAACCTTGACCGATTTTTTTATTTTTTTACCCAAAAGCGGTTGTGTCAACGCAGCATAGTTGGTCAACTTTTGCAAAATCCCGGGCACTTTTGGATAAATGTCGTTCGGTAAAAAAGTAGTATCTACTCTAGGATAGGTTACTACTTTTTGTTCGTATAGGGTTTGTGCTATTTTGAGTGTTTCTTCGGCTGAAAAGCCAAATTTAGTATTGCAATACACCTGTAAACCTGTTAAATCAAAGAGTTTTGGTGCAAATTCATTTCCATTCTTTTTATCAGTTGATACGATTTCGAATTCACTTTCTTTGACTTTATTAGCCAAAAGCTCTCCATCTTCCTTTTTCAAAAACCGACCTTCTTCGTAACTAAAAAGAGTCTCTCTATACAAGGTTTGCAATTCCCAATACGGCTGTGGTTTGAAGTTTTCAATTTCTTTAAATCGATCTACAACCATGGCAAGTGTAGGTGTTTGCACACGACCAATCGATAAAACCTGCTTGTAACCACCGTGTTTTACCGTGTACAAACGCGTCGCATTCATACCAAGCAACCAGTCGCCAATCGCTCTCGAAAAACCTGCGTAAAATAAATTATCATAATTAGCTGATGGTTTTAAATTTTCAAAACCTTCTTTGATGGCTTCAGTAGTAAGGGACGAAATCCACAAGCGTTGTACCTCTCCTTTATAATTAGCTTCGTTCATCACCCAACGCTGAATCAATTCTCCCTCTTGTCCCGCATCCCCGCAGTTTATAACCAGTTCAGCTTTGTCAAACAATCCTTTGATGATTTTAAATTGCTTCTGGATTCCAGAATTTTCTACCACTTTAGTCTCAAACTTTTCGGGTAACATAGGAAGATTATTCAAATCCCAACTTTTCCAATAAGATTTGTAATCGTTCGGTTCTTTCAAGGTGCATAAATGACCAAAAGTGTACGTTACCGCATACCCATTACCTTCAAAATACCCATCGTGCTTATTATTGGCACCCAAAACGGATGCGATTTCTCGTGCTACACTGGGTTTCTCGGCAATACAGACCTTCATTTTATTTGACTTAATTTAGAGGTGCAAATTAGGAATTTATAAGTTGGTATTAAACAGAAACGGGAAGGAGTTATGAACGAAACAGTATTTTTGCTTTTTCTTTTTTGATAAACAAACCGTTACGCAATTTTTTCAAGTCCGCCTGGAAATGGACGATAGGCATAATACTGTAAAACTTCTTCAATAGCTCTTTTTAAGGCTAAGTTCACAGGCAACATTGTTCTGCCTAATGCAAAATCAATTTGCGACAGATTCATATAATAATCAGAAAAAATGGGTATATAAAGCCCATTATGGATCGCTTCAGAAGTTTTTTGATAGTGCTCTTGTTGGTTTTCTTTGATAATTTTGCAAGTCGCTAATCTCAATTTTCCCAATTTATCTTTACTCGCTCCATACCCAAAAAGGCGGCAAATGAGTCCTCGATATTTGTAATTGGAGCATTTTCCTTTAGTCGTATTGACACTGGTCAAAGGGCGGTACAAATGGCAAGTATGACTAGGATTTTGTTCGAGTTCTATCAAGGTTTTTTCAGCTTGTCCATCTATAAAAAGATAAAAAGCCCATGGCAAAAACTCTAATGGAGATGCTTCAATGTTAGGGGTAGAACAGCATTTTCCACAACCAGCAACACAGTGTAAATGGCTTTCTTTTTGAAAAATATTGATTTCTATGTCTAGTTTTTCAAACAATTCTTCAACCAGTAACACTTTACGCTCAATATCCATTTTTTTGGTAATGTACCGCTATATAAATGGATTAGTGATTAATTGGGTTTTAATTGTGATTGTGTAAGCGTATTTTTTTGGAGCAGAATGTTTAGTGCATTCAAGAAAAATACCTCCTGCTATTCGTTACAATCTTGTGGCGGGATAAATCCCCCCGCCACAAGGATTTCCACTGCTATCAGGGCTATAAATCACGTGATTACTTTTTTTAAAGAATAAAAGTTAGCATCAAAACGAATTGCACCTCAAGGATTTATTTTTGTTCTTCAACAATCAATTTTAAAGAGTTAATATAATCAGTATCAAATTCGATAACTCTTATTTTGTTGTGTTTAAACCCCATTTCGCCCTCAAAATCACCTTCTGGACCTAAAAAGTCCATAATCAATTCATCTTCATTGAGTTCAATAAGTTTTCCTAGATAAACGGCTTTGTCTGATTTTTTGGCAATCTGAAAAATTTCATATTTTCTAGATAAAAAACTAATGATAGAAGCTAAATCCGTAAGAGGAATGATTTCCTCAGCACTTGTTTTTAACCCTTTTAGTTTGATGACTTTTTCAGTAAATTCATGATCTTTATCTTGAATAATTGCTTTCACATTTTTATTCTTCAAAATAGTAAAACCATCAATGATAAAATCAACAGGATTGTTTTTCAGCAAAATCCATTCTTCTGTCCAATCAATAAGAAAACCAGTAAATATGTCTTTTTTATCTTCAAATTCTATCGAAATCAATTGTCTTAAATATTTTTCCATAATGCAGTGTAGGTTACGCAAGCCATTAAAGCTGTACTCTGTCAATTTTAAAGTTTCAATTTAAGAATTATATTATCAGCAAAAAAGTTTTTAAAGGCAATTTATTTGATAAAATTGATTCTGAAATTATTCTCGTATATAAATGTATTTGTAAATTATGGTAACAAATATTCTAACTAAATAGAAATATTATTAATCAATTGATTTGATGATTTATATAAATTTACTATAATGAACATAGAATAGTGTTTCTAATCTGTCATATCATTTAGATTAATAAATGTTTTGTCTAGGTATTAGGTAAAGTATCTTTTATGAGAGTAAGCGTATGTTGTAAAATAATCACTGATAATACCGCTTGAAACGCTCTTTTTAGATTCGAATTTGATTTAAAAATTAGCGAATCTACAATTGTAAAACTCATGCGCTTGCTCTATATATGATATTGTTTGCTGTGTCTATAATAATAAGGAATGAATCCTAAATAGGTGGGGTGATAAAATTTAAGATTAAATAGTAATAACCCTAATTTAGGTAAATAAATTTCCTAAACCTTCTAAATTGAGATCTAAATGTTTTAATTTTAGGGGTTAGAATTTTGTATTTCTATTTTTGTGTTAAGGTACGCAAGCATTGCAGCGGTGATGGGTTTAGATAGGAAATCCAGTACCATGGGGTATTTTTTAGCTTTTTCAAAATCTTCAGGGTCAATAGTGGAAGAAAGTACTACTATGTTTGTTTTGTTATAGTCATTGTATTCGGTATTGCTGAATCTTTCCAAGAATTCCCATCCGCCCATTATAGGCATATTTAAGTCTATAAAAATTAGTTGAGGAATTACTATTGTTGCTTGTGTTTTTTTAATCTCTTGAATGTTGTTGAAGTATATAAGTGCTTCTTCTCCATTTTGGGCTGTTGCTGTCTCTTTTGAAAAACCTGTTTTAGAGATGACTTTTTTGAATAGCATTAATGTTATTGGGTCGTCATCAACACAAAGTATCTTATCTAGCATTTTATTATTTGTTTTTGAATGTTAGGGTGAAAGTTGTTCCTTTGTCAACCTCGCTGTTTATACTAATTGTTCCTCCTAGGGCTTCAACTTGCGATTTTACAAGGTATAAACCAAGACCTTTGCTATCGGGATAGTCATGGAAACGTTGATAAAGACCAAAGATTTTATCTTGATTTCTTTGGAGGTCAATTCCAATTCCATTGTCTTGGAATAGTAAAGTTAGGAGTTCATTTGTTTGTGTTGTTATTATAGTAATTTTTAAAGCTCTTTTGTTTGATCTGTATTTTAATGCATTAGAGAGTAGATTAAGTAGTATACTTTCTATATAGGCTTTATTCGTTTTTAGAGTGTTAGCATTACTGAAGTCTATTTTTAAAATAGGTCTTTGTAATTCAACTTGATATGATAGTTGACTGAATACATGTTCAAATACTTCATTAAGGAAAACGGTTTGTTTTTTGGTTGTTGTGTTGTCTTTTATGATCATAACATTTGTCAAATCATTAATTGTTTCGTTTAATAGAAAAGTTGATTTGCTAAAGCCGTACAGAATTTCTTTCAGTTCAGCATCTTCAATTGTGATGTCATCTATTAGGTTTAATAATCCTATTAGGTTTGATATTGGAGCTCTAAGATTATGTGAGGTAATGTATGAAAATTGTTTTAAATCTTTGTTGTTTTGAGTTAATTCACGTATTAACTGTTCTTTCTCTTTTTCTTGTTTCTTTTCTTTTGTGATATCTCTTTGGATGGAAATCCAATGTGAAATTTCTGTTTCTGAATTGTAAATAGGTATCATGGAAAAATGCAGCCAAAATTCTTCTCCATTTTTTTTATAGCTAATCATTTCAATAACACTTTCTTTGTGATTTTTAATGGCAACTATTATTTTTTTGATGATTTTGACATCAGTATTTTGTCCGCTTAAAAAATCAGGAGATTTATTAAGTATTTCATCTGATTTATATCCAGTCATAGTTGTAAAAGCGGGGTTTACATATACTATTTTGGGTAGTGTTCTTTTATTGAGATAGGCTTCGGTAATAACAATAGAATCCTTGGTTTGGAGAATTACGGTTTCAAGAAGTTTAAGTCTAAGTTCTTCCTCTTTTCTTTTAGTAATGTCTTGTATAGCACCAATCATTCGTATGGCTTTTCCAGCTTCGTCTTTTAGAAGAAAGCCTCTGTCAAGAACATATTTGTATTTTCCGTCTGCACATTTAAAACGATATTCGTCCTGCCACTTTTCTGTTTTTTGTTCGATGAAAGAATATAGTCTGACAGACATTTTAATGCTGTCTTCGGGGTGGATGTTTTGGAACCACCAGTTTGAATTTCCTCCTACTTGATCTTGTCCGTAGCCATAGATGCTTTTAATGCCTTTGTTCCAATGTAGTTTATCTTCTAGTATATTCCAGTCCCAAATAGTATCACTTGTGGCTTTGGCTACAATGTCATACTTTTCATTTGATTCTTTTATCTTATTATTGATTTTATTTAATTTTTCAAAAACAGTCTTACTTTTTTGATTATTTTCAATCATTATATTTCTGAAAATTAAACCAGTAAAGGTAACGAGAATAATGTCTTTAATAAAGTTAAAAGCGGCGTAGTTTTTTGGAACTATGAGTTTTAAAAAAAGCTTATGAAAAACGATTACTGCAAAGAGTGCAATAATTAAATATACAAGTGTTATTTGGTTAGATTTGTTTTTCATTACTCAAATGTAATTAATTAAAGTGAATTATAAAACAGCTATATATGTTAATTTTAAACCTGACTAAAAGTGTTTTTTAGTGCTATAATATAGTTAACTGTGTGTAAACTATTTGATAAATATTTTTTATATCAAAATAAAGTGTACCTTTGCACCCATTAAAAATCACAGATGGAATCAATTAGAAATATTGCAATTATTGCCCACGTCGATCACGGTAAAACAACTTTGGTTGATAAAATTATGTATCACTGTCAATTATTTCGTGACAACGAAAACACAGGTGACTTAATCCTTGATAACAACGACTTAGAGCGTGAAAGAGGTATTACTATTACTTCTAAGAATGTATCTGTTCAATACAAAGGAACAAAAATCAACATTATTGATACTCCTGGTCACGCCGATTTTGGTGGTGAGGTAGAGCGTGTATTAAATATGGCCGATGGTGTTTGTTTGCTTGTAGATGCATTTGAAGGTCCAATGCCACAAACGCGTTTTGTATTGCAAAAAGCCATTGACTTAGGTTTAAAACCTTGCGTTGTAATTAATAAAGTAGATAAAGAAAACTGTACTCCTGAAGAAGTTCACGAAAAAGTTTTTGACTTAATGTTTGAATTAGGAGCTACCGAAGAGCAGTTGGATTTCCCAGCAGTTTATGGTTCTGCTAAGAATAACTGGATGTCTGACCACTGGGAAAACGTAACGGATAATGTTGAAGCATTATTGGATATGGTTATCGAAAACGTACCAGCTCCAAAAGTATCAGAAGGAACACCTCAAATGTTAATCACTTCTCTTGACTTTTCAGCTTTTACAGGTCGTATCGCTATTGGTCGTCTTGAAAGAGGTATATTGAAAGAAGGAATGCCAATCTCATTAGTAAAAAGAGATGGAACTATTTCTAAATCTAGAATAAAAGAATTACATACTTTTGAAGGTCTTGGACGTAAAAAAGTAACTGAAGTAATTGCTGGAGATATTTGCGCAATCATTGGTGTAGAAGGTTTTGAAATTGGAGATACAATCGCTGATCATGAAAACCCAGAAGGTCTTGCATCTATTGCAATTGATGAGCCTACAATGAGTATGTTGTTTACAATTAATGATTCTCCTTTCTTTGGAAAAGAGGGTAAATTTGTAACTTCTCGTCACATTAGAGAACGTTTAACAAAAGAATTAGAGAAAAACTTAGCAATGAAATTGGGTGAAACTGATTCTGCTGATAAGTTTATGGTTTTTGGTCGTGGTGTATTGCACTTATCTGTTCTTATCGAAACAATGAGAAGAGAAGGATACGAATTACAAATCGGTCAACCACAAGTTATTATCAAAGAAATTGATGGTAAAAAATGTGAGCCTATCGAGGAATTAACAATCGACTTACCAGAATCACTTTCAGGTAGAGCTGTTGAATTTGTTACCATGCGTAAAGGTGAAATGCTTTCTATGGAAACTAAAGGAGAGCGTATGATTGTAAAATTCAATATTCCATCTCGTGGAATTATTGGATTGCGTAATCAATTGCTTACTGCTACAGCGGGTGAGGCTATTATGGCACACCGTTTCATAGGATATGAGCCTTACAAAGGAGAAATTGCTGGACGTAACAAAGGTTCATTAATTTCTATGGAAAAAGGAAAAGCGATTCCTTATTCTATCGATAAATTACAAGACCGTGGTAAATTCTTTGTTGAACCAAATGCAGAGATCTACGAAGGTCAAGTAATTGGAGAAAACTCTCGTGGTGATGATATGTGTGTAAACGTAACCAAAGAGAAAAAACAATCAAACGTACGTTCTTCTGGAAATGATGAAAAAGCGAGAATTATCCCGCCAATTATTTTCTCTCTTGAAGAAGCTTTAGAATACATTCAAAAAGATGAATACGTAGAATGTACTCCAAAATCTATTCGTTTAAGAAAAATTTATTTGACAGAAACTGATAGAAAAAGATTTAAAATCTAATACTATCTTTAAATACTAAAAAAGGTTGTTTGATA
The DNA here is from genome assembly GCF_049590715.1 of Flavobacterium sp. Taxonomy (GTDB): domain Bacteria; phylum Bacteroidota; class Bacteroidia; order Flavobacteriales; family Flavobacteriaceae; genus Flavobacterium. The sequence goes on along the minus strand of NZ_JBAWDL010000346.1, from coordinate 10,437 downwards.
TTTTCAAACAACCTTTTTTTTATGCTTATAATTTGAGTTTAAGAAGAAAGAGTTACTGCTTTTGGAACTAATTTTTGGAATTCACCACCATGACGGATTACATCACGTACGATACTAGAACTGATGAATGATGTACTTGCAGCGGTTAATAAAAAGACCGTTTCTATATTTGATAATTCACGATTAGTATGCGCAATGGCTTTTTCAAATTCAAAGTCGGCTGGATTGCGTAATCCACGTAAAATAAAATCTGCATTTATCTTTTGACACAATTCAATTGTTAAACCTTTGTATGTTATAACACTTATTTTTGGCTCATTCTTAAATGTTTCTTCAATGAAGCGTTTTCTTTCTTCAAGTGTAAACATGTATTTTTTCTCAGCATTGACTCCTATGGCAATTATAATTTCGTCAAATAGGGGTAAGGCTCTTTTTATAATGTCTTCATGTCCTAAGGTTATAGGGTCAAAGGATCCTGGAAATATAGCTTTTCTCATGATTTGAGTTTCATATTTTTTTTAGATTACCAAAGGTACAAAGATTTTTGTATAGACCACTTAAAGAACCTGTAATGCCTGAGTAAACGTATGAGTACTATAACCGCAGATTCACTGATTTTTAATTAATTTTGATTGCGAATAAACGACTTTAAAAGGTATTATCGCAAATTATTCGTTTCTAAAATCAAAATTTAAGATTAAAAGAAAAAATTTGTGAATCTGTGGTGTTTTTTTGACTTATGCGTTCGAACTGTGTCATACTGAATTAATTCGATTTAGAATAAAAATAAAATAACCGTCGCAAAAAAAATGTATTGTGACGGTTATTATTTTAATGCATGGCATCAGCAGGATTTATTTTATTTTTCCCTTTTTTGATTAATAACATAATTGGTATACAACATAAAAATAATAGTCCAAGATAAAGGAAAATATCCATATAAGAGAGCACTATGCTTTGTTTCATAACCGAGTAATCTATAGCTTGATAAGCTTTTTTTAATGCTTCACTAGCGCTGAAACCTTTAGACATAAATCCTCTTTGTAATTGTATAATACGTTGTTGTACTTCAAATTTGCTTCCATCTAGATTTGCAATCAAATTCACTCGATGTGATTGACTGAAACGGGTGATAAAAGTGGTGATAATTGCAATACCAAAAGAACCTCCCAATTGTCTCATCATCCCTGTAAAAGCAGCACCTTCACCAATGTTTTTTCCCGAAAGGGTAGAAAGCGAAAGCGTAGTTATAGGTACAAAAAGCAAACCTAATCCAACTCCTCTTAGAATCAATGGCCAGTATAAATGTTCTACTCCCGTGTCAGGTGTCATATTGGTATACATCATCAAACAAAAAACAAAGAAAATAGCAAAACCAATAGATACCATATAGGCTTGGGGAACTCCTTTTTGAATCATTCGTCCCACAAATGGCATCAATAGTGCAGTCGTAATCGAACCTGGGATTAGTAATAAACCAGCATCAGTTGCTGTCCATCCTAATACTGACTGGGTATAGATGGGAATAATTAAAGTTGAACCGTATAAACCAAATCCAAGAATAAAACACATTACAGTTCCAATTCTTAAGTTTCCGTCTTTCAATACACTTAAATTTACAATTGGATATTTATACGTCATTTGTCTCCAAATGAAAAGTATTAATCCAAAAAGCGAAACTAGACTAAGTGTTAAAATTAAACCATCATTGAACCAGTCGTCTTGTTGTCCGTGTTCCAAAACAAATTGTAAAGAACCTATAAACGAGGCTAATAAAATGATTCCATACCAATCGACTTGATTGGATTTTAATTTTTCACCGTATTTAGGGCTTTTTACAAAACTTAATGTTAATATCGTTGCAATAATTCCTAAGGGAATATTGATGTAAAAAATATACGGCCACGAAAAATTATCTACCAAATACCCTCCCAAAGGCGGTCCTAGAGTAGGTCCTACAATTACTCCCATACCATAAATTGCTTGTGCCATTCCACGCTTAGCAACGGGATAACTCTCGGTAATAATGGTTTGTGCCGTTACTAATAAAGCACCACCTCCTAAACCTTGTATGAATCGAAAGGCGACCAATTCCCATATATTGGTAGCATTCCCACATAAAAATGAGGCTGTGGTAAAAATCACAATTGATACGGCAAAATAATTTCGTCGTCCAAATTGTTGTGATAACCAACTTGTCATTGGAATTACAATTACATTGGCAATGGCATAAGCAGTAATTACCCAAGCTACATCAGTCAAGGTGGCACCAAGACTTCCTCTCATATTAGTCAAGGCCACATTGACAATGGTGGTATCTACAATTTCCAGCAAGGCACATAGTACTGCTGTTACCGTGATGATAATGCGTCTAAAGCCATATTCTACTAAATCGTCTTGTCCTTGTATCATTTTATTTTATATGTACGTCAACATCCACATTCATTCCTGGACGTAATAATTTTATTTTTTCAATGTCGTTATCGGCATCAATACTGATTTTAACGGGTAAACGTTGAATTGTTTTTACAAAATTTCCAGTAGCATTATCAGGCGGTAAGATGGAAAAACGAGAACCTGTAGCTGGTGAAAATGATGTAATTGTTCCTTTGAAATCATAATCAGGATATGCATCTACTTTTAAAGTTACTTTTTGTCCAGCGATCATTTTATTCAATTGTGTTTCTTTGAAATTAGCAATAACCCAAGCTTCAGTATTATTTATAATATAAAAAAGCGATTGTCCTGGTTGAACCAATTGTCCTGGTTGGATGTCAATTTTAGATACCTGACCATCAATAGCAGCAGTGACTACGGTATAAGTCAAATTCAGTTCAGCAGCTTCCAGTTGTGATTTAGCTCTTTTAATATTGGCAGCAGCTACATCCGTTTGTTTGTTGGAAACATTCGATTTAGCTTGGTACACTGATTTTTGAAAAGCAGTTGCTTTTTGTTGTTGTTGCAAAATGCGTACTTGATTTTCAGCTTCTTGCTTGTTTGCTAATGCTTGCTCGTATTGTTGTTTCGTTATCGTATGATTTTGGTACAAATTATTGTAACGATTGTAATCATTCGTAGCTAATTCTAATTTGATTTTAGCAGTTTCAATGCTTCCTTGAGCTGATTTTACATTAGCATCAGAAACAGAAACACTAGCTAAAACACTTCCGATATCCGCCTTTGAAACTTCAAAATTCCCTTCGGCTGTAGCCAAATTAGCAATCGCTTCATCAATTTTTAATCCGTATTCTTTTGAATCGATAGTAAATAAAGTATCTCCTTTTTTTACATAATCATTGTCTTTGATGTATACTTTTTTAATATAACCCGAAACTCTGGGGATAATCGGATTCATTTTTTTCTCAATTTGCGCATCATCTGTGCCTTCATGAGCCAGTGAGTGCATGTATTTGTATGTTCCGTATGTGATTACAAGGATAACTAATGTAGCTATGATTATGGTAAACTTTGTATTGGTTTTTTTATTTTTCATTTCGCTGATGATTATATTTTTGAAAGGTTGAATGTTTGATTTAATTGTCCTGAAACTGATAATAAGGCATAATATTTTTGAATACTATTGGCTTTTGATAATGTCTGATTAATTTTTGCTTCTAATTGCTCTACATCTGCTTCCAGAAGGTCATTGGTATCTGCTAGCCCATTATCGTATTTGTCTTTTAGGATTCTATAATTTTCAGTTGCTTGTTCGACTGCTTGTGTATAAACAGATCCTTGTTTTAGAGATAAGTCGTATTGTTCTATGGCGCTTTGTACGTCTATTTTGATCTTATCTGTTAGGATTGCTTCCTGTTGTTTAATTTCTTCGGCTTTGCTCTGCGCCACTTTTACATTGGTTCCATTTTTAAGAATTCCACTCAAATCATAAGAAACTCCTACTCCAAAGTTGATCGCATTTTGAACTGTTACTAGATTTTTTAAGTCCAAAGTAGTATATCCACCAATGATAGAAAGGGAAGGGTAGTATCCGCTTTTTGCTATTTTGACTTGGTCTAAGATTGCTTTTTCTTCTAAACGAATGGCTTCAAGATCTTTTCTGTTGTCCAAGGCTACTCGTTCGCTAGTAGGAATGTTATCCATTTGGAAATTAGCAAAATCACTTTCTAGGACATCTAAATTGGTTTTTGATTCCAATTTTAAGAAAGTAACCAATTCATAATTTACAGTATTTAAATCACTGATAGCACTATCTAATGACAATTGTAATTTAGATAACTGTAATTGTGCTTTTAGCAGATCATTTCTTGGTATGATTCCGTTTTTTTCTAAATCTATAAAATCAGTAACCCGTTGTTGGGCACTTTTTTTGTTTTCAGTGATCAATTCGACTGTTTTTTTTGCTTTGTACAAACGAGCGTAATAGTCAACGACTTTCATGGCTACGTCTTCTTTAGTTTGCAAAGCATTGGCTGTTTGCGCTTGGTACAAATTATCCGCTGCTTTAATACTATTTTTTAATTTAAATCCGTTGAAAATAGGAATACTAGCATTTACTTGTCCCAACATTAATTGGTTCACAGCTGGAGCCGATTCAGATGAAGTGCCAGAACTACTATTTGATTTTTGGTTTAAATTAACAGAAGCATTAGTTAATCTTTGGTATTGGCCTGAAACCTTTAAGTCAGGATATACATGATTTTTTGTTGCTTTTAACTCCAAAGCTTTGGTATTTACTTTAGTGTCTGCTAATGTGGTTTCATTGCTGTTTTTCCAAGCCAAATGAATGGCTTCTTCGAGTTTTAAACTCGTTTTTTGCTGTGCTTCGAGGGAGTTTACTAGCAACAACGAAATTCCCAGCATAATAAATGAATTAAATTTCATATACGTTAAAATTATTTGTTATAGATCTGTATGTTATCGCCTTTATTTATTGATGTTTGAAAGCAAACGCTTAATTCTTGGCAATTTCAAAAGTAAGTAATGCTATTATTGTTTGTTGAATGTGTTTGGAAAGCTGGATTTTTATATAATTGTCAAATGCTTTCTCCGTATTTAAGTCTAGTAATTCTTGGAAATACAATTTATTCATGTGGAAATGAAAAAATGTACCTAAAATGGTTGTTGGAATTAGTGGGATTATAATATCTTTTCTAAAAATCCCTTTCTTTTGTCCTTCTTCAATGATGGAGGTAAGGGATTTGAGATTTGCATGTCTAATCTCGTCTAAGGCTTTTACTTTTGACTCTTTTAATCCTTTTGATAATTCAAAGTGCAATATTCTATAAATCCCTTTATTACAGTTAATTCGGTGAATGTATAAGTCAATTACTTTTTTGATTTTTTCAATAGGTTCTAAATCTTCATTTGAAACATTTTCCATTTCAAAACGCAAATCTTTTGTTCGGTAAAAAATAAGTGCTTCTAGTAGCTTTTCTTTCGAGCCAAAATAATAAGAAACCATAGCTACATTAATTTTGGCTTCCTTTGCTATAGTTCGTATCGAAGTGCCATCAAAACCGTTTTCGGCAAAACCGTTTTCGGCAACCAAAAGGATTTCAATTTGTTTTTCGTTAAAATCGGTGTTCAAACTCATGATGTTTCTAATTTGAATACAAAATTAAACAACTGTTTAATTTAAACAGTTGTTTAATTTTTTGTTTAACAAATATTTAACAGATTAAATTGGATTGAACTGTGATGGGGAGTAATGAAACATATAAACAATTACTTACAAAAATGTGATGGTTGCATCTACTAATTCCCAAAAGTTCTTATGGAAATAGAACGTAAAAAGTAGCCCCGATAGAGCCGGTATCCTCGTAGCAGAGCGGAGAGATAAAGGCGAAAGCGGGAGGGAAGTTGTTGTGGAAATAAAAACGAACTGCTCCTAAGACTTTTTCAACAATCGCTTTCTGTAAATGTGATAATTGCGGTGAAATCGATTGTTATTAGGATAACTTCTTTTTTCGGTCATGTTATTGACAATCAAAGCGACAGCCACTAGAATTAAACAACCTATAAGTACAGGAGAAATCACGTACCAATACCCTAAGGTTTTAATTTTTTCGGTACCAATAATAGCAATCAAAGCAGTGGCTCCTCCTGGGGGGTGCAAGGTTTTAGTTACTTGCATGGCAATAATGGCAAGGGAAACACCCAAAGGTGCTGATAGCCAAACAGGTTCAGGAATCAAGGTTTGGACTGTAACACCAATAATGGCAGAAATAAGATGTCCACCAATCAAGTTACGGGGTTGCGAAAAAGGACTTTGGATAATTCCATAAATCAAAACACTTGATGCTCCAAAAGAACCAATCAAATAGACACCATCTGATCCTGGGAAATGTGTGGAATGAAAATAAGCGATACACCCAATCCCAATGAAAGAACCTATAAATGACCAAAGATGTTCTTTAAAATCAATTAAAGTCTCTTTGTATATAATATATTTCGTTTTTCGGTAGCTTCGTTTGATTTGAGTAACAGGCATTTTATTTAATCGTATTAGGAGTAAAACTATATACAGTATAAGGAATAATCATTTGAGCGGTGTATTTGGATATAAAACACACAATAAGAACAGGGAAGAACAAAATGTAGTTGTTTGTTAATCCTAAAACTAAGAACAAAGCAGTTAAAGGAGCATCAATACTAGCACTCAAAACAGCTGCCATTCCTAGAACTAAGAAATTTAAAACAATGACATTGGCATCAAAATAATGATTTAATGTAGTTGCGGTCAACAATCCTAAGAAAGCACCAATGAATAGGCTAGGAGCAAAAACACCTCCATCGCCTCCAGAAGCTAGTGTTATAGAAGTTACAATAGGTTTTAGTATTAATATAAAAGCAAAACTCATCGCAGCCGAAACGGTAAATAAGATGGGATCAGCTCCATAAATAATACTTTTAATAGCATGGTATCCTTCGCCGTAGAGTTGCGGAAACAATAATAATGACGAACTCAATATAATAGAGCCAAGAATGATTTTATACGAATAACGGTTGATTCTCAAAAATTGTCCTTTGATAAACAACACACATTTAGTTAAATAAGCCGCATTCATACCTGCTACAATTCCTAATAAAATGAAATAAGGAATAGCTTTGAGGTGCCATGTTGTGATGACAATGTTAAATAAAGGCGGTTCGTTAATGAGTGTTAATAGTGCGTAAGCAATTCCTACGGCAATACTATTTGTAAGTAAATAATAACGAGAGGTTTTTTTAGAAACGACTTCATAAGCGAAAAGCATTCCAGCGATAGGGCTACCAAACAATGCGGTAACACCTGCTGCAACACCAGCACAAATCAATTCGGTTTTATATTGTCTAAAGACATTCTTTTTTTGTTGTGCAACAGAGCCTATAGTTGCTGAAGCTACAACAGTTGAAATTTCAATTCCTGTAGATCCACCAAAAATGACCGTTATCAATCCATTGATAAAATGTGATGGAATTTTATAATTGGGTAAGTTCTTGGACTTTGATTCGGTGCTTTCAAAAACTTCTTTGATGCCTTTGTTTTCTTTCTTTTTGAATAAATAATGGCGTAAGACGTAAATCAATGACAAACCTATAAAAGGAAAGATTAGATAAAATATGAAGTTGGAATTGGCTCTTTCAAAAAAGATTTCTTCGTAATATTCAGTCATTCTTTTTAATACAATCCCCAAAAAGGACGATAAGAAACCGATTAAAACAGAAACTATTATTAATTTTTTGAGAACAATAAATTGATGATTTTTTTTGATTTTAGCCGTATTGGTCATCAGAATGTTATTTTTAGGGCTACAAAAATATAAAATCAAAAACGAAAATGTTTTAAATTTAACTTTTTTTATTGTTTTTCGAATAATTCTGTAAATTAGGGAAGGGTGTGAATAAATAGATTTCATGAAAAAAAGACAGTTCTTGCAGATTGAATGATATGAATGTTTAATAAGGGCAGGAATATGGACTGTATGTACAACGACTTTATTTATATGTTGTTTAGTGCAGATTAATTTGATTAAAATTATTAATTTCAGCGACATAAAAATTTCATATATGCTTCACATTTGTATTCTTTACATATGATAATAATACTATTTTGTATATTGAAGGAGTTTGATTCTTTCATAAAGAGATGAAAAACCCTTGAAATTAGCCTTATTATTAGACTTTAAAGCTTTAAAAACAAGAAGGAATCATTTTGATGAAATATTTTTTTAAAAACTGCTTGCTAAAAAAAAAAGTCTTTGTATATTTGCACTCGGTTTCGAAAGAACAACAAGTAAGATATATAAATAGTTTTAAAGATACAAAGCAATGAGCAAAAGAACATTTCAACCATCGAAAAGAAAAAGAAGAAATAAGCACGGATTTATGGACAGAATGGCTTCTGCGAATGGAAGAAAAGTTCTTGCTAGAAGAAGAGCTAAAGGAAGACATAAATTGACTGTTTCTTGTGATCCAAGACACAAAAAATAATGTTTTAATTAACATAAATAAGGCGTTACTTTTTTTAGTATCGCCTTTTTTTATACCTAGTCGGATAAAGGCTTGAGAACTTGTTTATCTCCACCTTTTTAGCAAAAAAAATACCCACACTTAATTATAATAAAATGCCGAAAGACACATCAATTAAATCAGTTTTAATAATAGGTTCAGGTCCTATTGTTATTGGTCAAGCTTGCGAATTTGATTATGCAGGTTCACAATCTGCACGTTCTATACGTGAGGAAGGAATAGAAGTTATTTTGATTAACTCTAACCCTGCAACGATTATGACTGACCCTTCAATGGCGGATCATATTTATTTGAAACCTTTAACAACCAAATCAATTATTGAAATCCTTAAGGAGCACCCTCAGATTGATGCTGTTTTACCTACAATGGGAGGACAAACAGCTTTGAACTTGTGTTTGGAAGCGGAAGAAAAAGGGATTTGGAATGACTTTGGAGTAAAATTGATAGGTGTTGATGTAAATGCTATTAATATTACTGAAGATAGAGAGCAGTTCAAACAATTATTGAAAAAAATTGATGTACCTACTGCACCTGCTGAAATTTGTACCTCATATTTAAGAGGTAAAGAGATTGCTCAGGAATTTGGTTTTCCTTTAGTAATTCGTCCTTCATTTACATTGGGAGGTACTGGAGCTTCTATCGTGTACAAACCAGAAGATTTTGACCGTTTGTTAACACAAGGTCTTGAAGCTTCTCCAATTCACGAAGTTTTGATAGACAAAGCTTTGATGGGATGGAAAGAATATGAATTAGAACTTTTAAGAGATAAAAATGATAATGTGGTGATTATCTGTTCGATCGAAAATATGGACCCAATGGGAATTCATACTGGAGATTCAATCACAGTAGCACCTGCAATGACATTATCTGATACGACTTTCCAAAAATTACGTGATTACGCGATCTTGATGATGCGTAGTATCGGAAACTTTGCTGGAGGGTGTAACGTACAGTTTGCGGTATCACCAGACGAAAAAGAAGATATCGTTGCCATTGAAATCAATCCACGTGTGTCTCGTTCTTCTGCTTTGGCTTCTAAAGCTACAGGGTACCCAATTGCTAAGATTGCTTCTAAACTTGCTTTAGGATACAACTTAGATGAGTTGCAAAATCAAATTACAAAATCAACTTCGGCGCTGTTTGAACCAACATTGGATTACGTTATCGTGAAAATCCCTCGTTGGAACTTTGACAAATTTGAAGGTTCTGATAGAACTTTAGGACTTCAAATGAAATCAGTAGGTGAGGTTATGGGAATTGGACGTTCGTTCCAAGAAGCATTACACAAAGCTACTCAGTCGTTAGAAATTAAACGTAACGGTCTAGGAGCTGACGGAAAAGAAAATACGAATTACGAGCAAGTAATTGAAAAATTAACGCATGCAAGTTGGGATCGTGTATTCATTATATATGATGCCATCGCAATGGGAATTCCATTGAGCCGTATCCATGAGATTACTAAAATCGATATGTGGTTCTTGAAACAATACGAAGAGCTTTATACCTTAGAAAAAGAAATTACCAAATATACAATTGCCACTTTACCAAGAGAATTGTTGCTGGAAGCGAAACAAAAAGGTTTTGCAGACAGACAAATCGCCCACATGATGAACTGTTTAGAAAGCGAAGTACACACTTTGCGTATGGATAAAAACATCAACCGTGTATTTAAGCTGGTAGATACGTGTGCAGCTGAATTTGAAGCTAAAACACCTTATTACTACTCAACTTTTGAGGCTGAAATCGAAAAAGCGGATGGTACTCGTTATGTAGATAACGAAAGTATTGTAACAGACAAAAAGAAAATCATCGTTCTAGGTTCAGGACCTAATCGTATTGGACAAGGAATCGAATTTGATTACTCTTGTGTACACGGAGTTTTAGCAGCTAAAGAGTGTGGTTACGAAACAATCATGATCAACTGTAACCCTGAAACGGTTTCAACTGATTTTGATACAGCAGACA
>NZ_JBAWDL010000345.1:0-6342 GCF_049590715.1 Flavobacterium sp. | reverse complement strand
AGCAATTTTTGAAAGTACGGTTTCTTTTTCCTTTGGCGAAAGCCAATCCTGTACATCAATAAATTCACGAAAAGTCACAAACTCTTTTTCAGTGAGTAAATCATCTGACCACACCATATAAAGAAGTGGAATAAATAATTGTAGTTTCCTGTTTTTCATAAAAAAGTGAATTAAATCTTGGTAAAAATGCTTCTATTTTATGAAAATACATATTGTAATTCAGATTTGTTGTTAAGATTCTGGTAATTTTTATTTTATCTCTTTTAAACAACTAGGGTTTCATGCTTTATTGCCCTCTAATTAGTTGTTCTAAATAGCTGACTTTACAGACCAAAAGAAACCAAAATAATTCCTCAAATTAGTAATTCGATACCAAAAGCTCATTTATTTGCAAGTTTAGAAAAAACAGCACAAAAAATCTTAAAAGAGTAAGATCGTAAACTAAAAAAAAAGCTTGATAAAATAGGGATTTATCAAGCTTTCTTATTTTTAAACTACTGCACCGTCTCCACTAATCGAACCAATTCAGCTTTATAGCCATCCGTATCTTTTGAAAGTCCGTTTTTGGCTAAAGCCAAAATAGATTTAGTGTCTTTATCCGAAACCAACTTAGAATCTCTCAATTTTAATCCAAACCAAGCAACAGCCGTTGTGAATTTAAAATCTTCTGAAGCTGCTTTTAAAGCAATCGTTTTGTCATTAATGGTTTGAACCATTTCAATACTTTTTTCTCCGTCTGGTTTTTTATACCGAAATTTAATAGTTGCTAATTCATTACTATAATTTGCTGTATTAGTCGTATTTGTATATTTCAAATCAGGCAAGCTATAAGTGCTTTCAATCCCTGTTGGAATAATTTCGTATAAAGCCGTTACCGTATGGCCACTTCCTAATTCTCCTGCATCAATGGCATCGTTTTTAAAATCTTCAGGACGTAATTTTCTGTTTTCATATCCTATTAAGCGGTACGATTGAACGTGTTTAGGATTGAATTCAATTTGGATTTTGACATCTTTGGCGATAGCAAACATCGATCCTTTGAATTCTTTTCCTAAAAATCGGTTGGCTTCTTGAATGTTATCGATATAAGCATAATTTCCGTTGCCTTTATTGGCTAGGATTTCCATTTTGCTATCCTTGTAATTTCCCATTCCGTATCCTAAACAAGTCAAGAAAACACCCGATTTTCTTTTTTCTTCAATCAAACTTTCCATGTCTTTATTTGACGAACTTCCTACATTAAAATCGCCATCAGTAGCTAGAATCACACGATTATTTTCTCCTTTTATAAAATTAGCCAAAGCGGTTTTGTATGCCAATTCGATTCCTGCACCACCAGCGGTACTTCCACCAGCATTCAAGTTATCAAGCGCATCGATGATGGTTTGTTTTTGGTCTCCAGATGTTGGTGGCAAAACCAATCCAGCCGCGCCTGCATAGACGGCAATAGCCACTTTGTCCTCTTTACGCAATTCGTTTACCAATATTTTCAACGATTGTTTTAGCAATGGCAATTTATTTGAGTCGCTCATAGACCCTGAAACATCCACAAGGAACACCAAATTAGATGCAGGTAAATTCTCCGTTGGGATGTTTTTGCCTTGCAAACCTATTTTCAATAACTGATGTTTAGGATTCCAAGGACAATCACTGTATTCTGTATTAATCGAAAAAGGATTATTCCCTGTAGGTTGTGGATAATTGTATTTAAAGAAATTCATCATTTCTTCAATTCGGACTGCGTCTTTAGGGACAGCCTGTCCATTATTGATAAAACGACGAATGTTAGTATACGAAGCATTATCCACATCGATAGAAAAAGTGGAAAGTGGCGCAGATTTTGGTGTTTCAAACTGATTTTCTACGAAGTTCTCATAATCTTCTTGATTGGGAGTCGGTGCTGGACTGATGTGGATAGCATCTAGTTTTGTTTTCAACTCTTTTTCGGTCATTCCTTTGTAATCACCATTTTGCGTCGTTATCATTACGACACCATTAGTTGCTCTATTGCCATAGATAGCTGACGAAGAAGTATCTTTTAGAATATCAACACTTTTAATGTTTTTAGGGTCTAATTTAGGTTCCTTATCATACGGCACACCATCTATCACATATAACGGAGAATGAGTTGCATTAGTGGTTGAAATCCCGCGAATCATTATTGATGGCGAAGCGTACACTTGGTTAGTAGTCGTAGCAATTCCAGCGGCTTTTCCTTGAAGTGCTTGTTGTGCATTGGTTCTAGAATATCTTTCCAGAGATTCACTCCTTACTTGCATTACTGAACCTGTAAATTCCTTTTTTTTCTGAGTTGCATAACCTATTACAACCACCTCATCCAGTGTGTTTGCTGCCGGTACCATTTTTACATTGATAACATTCAAATTCCCCACTTTTATCGTTTGAGAATTATAGCCGATGTATCCAAAAGTAAGTTGATCGCCTTTTTTGGCTTGAATGGTATAATGACCGCTAAAATCAGTTGAAGTGGTAATTTTTGTTCCTTTTATCGAAATAGCAGCTCCCGGTAAAGGAGCGTTAGTTTCATCCGAAACTGTTCCTGTAATCATTATTTCTTGTCCAAAACTGAGGATAGAAAAAAGCATAGTTAGGGCTAATGAAATATGTTTTAAATTTTTCATGACAGTAATTTTTAAAATGTTAGTGATTTTTTTTAAGCAACAGATTTTAAGGATTAAAAGGATTTTTTAAAGCTATGCATCGCTTAAAAAAATCTGTGAGAATCTTTGTAATCTGTGTTTAATCTTTATATTCTTGTAAACTAAATACCTTCTTTACCTAGAACCTTAGAATCTTAGTCCATTAGTAACATTAATTATTTTTTCAGTGGCTTTCCATTTTCAGTAGTGATAATGACCACACCTTTTTTTCCTTTGTCTCCGTATTTATCGGTTGCTTCTTCGTTTTGCAAAATTTCCAAAGTGACAATTTTTTGTTTATTCAATGGTGCATACGGACTCGTAGGATTTGTTCCAAAAAGGGACAGCTCACTATATTCAACACCATTGATGATATACAACGGTTCTTTTAATACAATCAAAGAATCTACTTCTTCGTCATCGAGATTCGAGATAATTTCTCTTTTGGCTTCTTTGACTGTTTTATAATTAGACCCCGACATCAGTTTCCCGTTCATCACCACTAATGGAGCGGCAGCACTTACTGGTTTTGCTACGGATTCCATTACGGATTCAGATGCCGCTGCATTTCCATAAGCACTGGTTACTTCAACGGCATCGTAGATTTTTCCGCGATTGAACTGCGTACTTTTAGCTTTTTGCCTTTCGGAATCCGCTTTTTTCAGTTCCCTTTCTTTTTCATCTGGAGTAGCCTGTACTTCTTGAAGCGCAACTACTTCATTTTTCCCGTCTTTGGTAGCAACAACGGTTTGCATTTTTCGAATTGCTTTGGCTACAGCCACAGTATCAATAGCCGCCGAAACAACTGCTTCTTCAATTGGTTTAGGAATTGGTTTAACTACTGAATCTACAACTACAATAGTTTTTTCCTTTTCAATTACAACTTGACTTGGTTTTGTTACTTGGTAGCCCAAAGAAACCAATAGCAACACTGAAGCTGCAATCGCCATTTTCTTCCAAACCTTTGATTTGGTTTCCAATGCTTTTTGATCCAGTTTATCCTCAATTCGCGACCAAACCTTATCCATTCCTGGAAAGTCTTGGTGCTCGGCATTATGAGCCGCTTCCTTGATTTTGTTTATTATTTTATCTTGATTGTCCATGACTAATTCGATTTTTTGTAATAAAGAGCATTTACTAATTCTTTCAACTTTGTTTTAGCGGCATTCAATTGTGATTTGGATGTCCCTTCCGAAATTTGGAGCATTTTTCCAATTTCTTTATGACCATACCCTTCAATCACAAAGAGATTGAAAACCGTTTTGCATCCTTCTGGAATATGGTTCAGTAAATTGAGTAAATCTTCTTCTTCTAAATTAGTGACTTCATCAGTAAACGGTTGCGAAAGCGTATGCACATCATCGAGGTACATATTAAAATTGTTCTTTTTCTTTAATGTTGCTAAACATTGATTGACCGCAATTTTTCGTGCCCACCCTTCAAAAGCGCCCAACTCTTTCAATTGGTCCAGTTTTGTAAAGATGGTATAGAATGCATCGGCGAGTGCTTCCTCAATTTCCTCTTCCTGTTTCAAGTAGCGTTTGCAACTCGCGTAGAGTTTTGGCGCTAGCTGTTCATACACTTGACGCTGTGCATCTCGTTGCATTTTTTTACAGGCTATTATTAGATTTTCGTTTATCACAATAAGGTCTTTAATAGTAAAGAGCGTAAATAAACGAAAAAGGTTGGGAGCGAAAGAAAAAATAATTTAAAAAAGTTTTTTAGGAGCACATTATAGACTGCTTTTAGGAAACATCCCTCCTGCTATCCGCTATATCTTGTGGCGGCTTAACGCCTGCCGCCACAAGGATACCGCTACTATCAGGGCTAAAAAACAACGAATGAAATTTCATTTACGAATAAAAAAACCATTAAGAAATTAAGTATCATTAAGTTCTAGCTTAATTTTCTTAATCTCTTAATGGTTCAAAAAATATTCTTTCTTATTAGATACTTAGGACCTTTAAAACTTAAATTACGGATTCGTTGTCCAGATACTACTATTCTTGATAAACACACGGCGGTTTAATTTTAACTGTGCAATAATCAATTCCGCAATATCTTCGGCTTGCATGATTTTATCTGCGTTATCACCTACAATATTCAATTCTTTAGCCATATCAGTAGCAACAGTACTTGGTATTAAAGCCGTCACACGAATATTGTGCTTACGAACTTCTTGCATCAACGAATCAGTCAATCCCAAAACCGCAAATTTTGAAGCACTATACGCACTCGTCATAGCATTTCCATTCAATCCTGCTGTAGATGAAATATTGATAATATCTCCCGTTTGTCTTTCGATCATATTAGGTAAAACAGCATGGGTTGTGTAATACGTCCCCATTAAATTTACCTGAATAATGCGTTCCCATTCAGTAGTTTCCATTTCTAGGAATTTACCAAAAGCAGCAATTCCTGCGTTATTGATTAAAATATCGATGGTACCAAATTCAGCCAAAGCTTTATCAACTGCTTCTTTTACCGAATTATTATCAGCCACATCAGCCGTTATTGCTAGTGCTTTCACTCTCAAAGCACGCACTTTTAACGCTACTTTATCAATATCCTCTTGCGTTCTAGCGACTAAAATAACATTAACACCTTCTTTTGCCAAAGCAATAGCAATGGCTTTTCCAATTCCTTTTCCCGCTCCTGTGATGAGGGCATTTTTATTTTTTAGATCAGTCATCTTATTTCTTTTTTTAGATATAAAACAAAGTTACATTATTCAAAAATCCTAGTCCTTACATAAGTGTGAAATAAACGATAAATTTCCAAAATCAACATCATATTTGAATTTAACAACTTTTTTCAATAATTGTATAACGAATTAAAAGGACAAAATGGAGAACTTTGAATTATCAAATTTAAACCCATAAAAGGAACTATATATAATTTGACAACCCAACTATATAGGGCAGGCTAATTACAGCTATCCAATAAAAATAATTAAAACCAACTTATGAAAAAATCTATCTCACTTGTATTCATTAATATTATCACATTCATTTGTATATTAATGTTATTATCCTCTTGTAAAAAAAATGACACTAAAGAAGATGAAGTAATAACTACTGAAAATGAAGTAGACACTATCACTATTGAACACCGTGACAAATTAAAAGGCATTGCCTATAAAATGGAAAACGGAAAATCTTGGCTTAAAGCCAATGAAAAGGACGAGTCTAAAATGGCTATCGTTACTGACTTGAACAGAACCGATGCTAAAAACATTATGAAAATGGATTCGATTATTGTTCCTTCCACTTTTGAAGGAAAAAGAGAAGATTACTTGCCTTTCCCGCTACAACTGGAAGCCATAAAAAACATTTCAAAAATCATCTTTTTTTCCTATGCTACCCAAACTTTTGCAGCTTATGAAAATGGTACATTAGTCCACACTGGCCCTACAAATATGGGACGAGAAAAAGATCCAACTCCTACTGGTTTGTTCTTTACAAATTGGAAAGCAGAGGAAACCACCAGTACCTTTAATGATGAGTGGGATTTAAAATGGAATTTTAATATTGAAAACAAATTAGGTGTCGGTTTTCACCAATACGAATTGCCAGGATATCCTGCTTCCCATTCGTGTTTGCGATTGCAAGAAAAAGATGCTCGATTTCTTTATGACTGGGCTGACCAATGGGTTTTAGCCGATAAAGAAACAGTTAAAGCC
>NZ_JBAWDL010000344.1:0-4490 GCF_049590715.1 Flavobacterium sp. | reverse complement strand
GCCTAGGGTTTAAACCCTAGGCAATTGAAAAAAAACAACATTTTGGAAAAACTTTTCACTTTTTGCTTTTGGTTAAAAAGTCTATCTTTGCCAAAAATTAAAACAAAAAGATGAGCAATTTACAAACAATTATAGAACAAGCTTGGGAAAATAGAGCTTTGTTACAAGAAGAAACTACAACTAACGCGATTAGAGAAGTTATAGAATTACTTGACTCTGGAAAACTACGTGTTGCTGAACCAAAAGGTGATGCTTGGCAAGTAAACGAATGGGTAAAGAAAGCAGTAGTTATGTACTTCCCTATTCAAAAAATGGAAACTCTTGAAGCTGGGATTTTTGAATACCATGACAAAATGGAATTAAAAAAAGACTATGCTGCCAAAGGTGTTCGTGTAGTTCCTGGAGCTTCAGCTCGTTATGGTTCTTTCATTTCAAGTGGTGTGATCATGATGCCGAGTTATGTAAACATTGGTGCTTATGTTGATGCTGGAACAATGGTGGATACTTGGGCAACTGTAGGTAGTTGTGCTCAAATTGGAAAAGACGTTCACTTGAGTGGTGGTGTAGGTATTGGTGGTGTATTAGAGCCATTACAAGCTGCTCCGGTAATTATTGAGGATGGTGCATTTGTAGGATCAAGATGTATTGTTGTTGAAGGTGTTCACGTAGGTAAAGAAGCTGTTTTAGGAGCAAATGTATGCTTGACTGCCTCTACAAAAATCATTGACGTAACTGGCGAAACTCCTATCGAAATGAAAGGTTTTGTACCTGCTCGTTCGGTTGTTATCCCTGGAAGTTATACTAAAAAATTCGCAGCTGGTGAATACCAAGTACCCTGTGCATTAATCATTGGTACTCGCAAACCATCTACTGACTTGAAAACGTCATTGAACAATGCGTTGAGAGAATACGACGTAGCGGTTTAATTAAAAATCAATTTGTAAATTGATATATTTAAATACAATATTTTAAAGGGAGTTTATTTTCATACGATTAATAAACTCCTTTTTTATAATAATTATCTAAATATTTTGAATCTATTTATTTAGCGATACGTTTACTCATTTCTTATTTACCTAACATTGTTTGGTATTTCTGTTTGAGTTATTAATACCGGAATCTTGATTTGAGATACCAAAATATACGAAATGCTGACAAAAAACTTGGCTACTATAATACTTCTCAAACCTAATAATGAAAATGAATACTACCAAAATATCTATTGTAATTCCGTCTTTTAACGAAGAAGGAAACATTGAAATAATGATCCAAAGCCTGCATCATGAATTAAAGAAAACAGGTTATGATTATGAACTTATTTTTGTAGATGATGGTAGTAGAGACCAAACATTGACTATTTTACAAAAACTTTCAGAAATAGACTCAAAGGTGTTTTTCATCGAATTGTCACGTAATTTTGGCCATCAAAATGCTTTAATGGCTGGTTTAGAGTTAGCTTCTGGTGATGCAATAATTACTATGGATGGCGATATGCAGCACCCCCCAAGCCTTATTCCTGCTTTGATTGAAAAATGGAACGAAGGCTATGACGTGGTATATACCCGACGCTTAGAGGATAAAAATCTCTCCGCTTTCAAAAAAACAACTTCTAAGTATTTTTACAAATTCATCAATTATATTTCGGAAATTAAAATTGAAAATGGCACAGCCGATTTCAGGTTAATGGATAAAAAAATCACTAAAGTATTTTTTACTTTTTCCGAAAACGAATTATTTATTAGAGGTTTAGTCAACTGGGTGGGATTTAAGCAATATGCTATAGAATATGAACCTGCACAACGTTTTTCTGGCACAAGTAAATATACTATCAAAAAAATGATTCAATTTGCCTTAAAAGGCATTACATCATTTAGTATCAGACCCTTGTATATTTCAATATTCCTAGGCCTAGCAATTTTTTTACTTGCGACTCTTTTTTATACTGTTTATGTCTCATATAGTCTATTTTATGGACATCCCATATCAGGTTGGGCATCATTAATATTTACAGTGGTGTTTTTTGGTGGACTTAATTTAATCATTTTAGGCATTATAGGCGTTTATGTAGGTAAGCTTTTTATGCAATCAAAAAACAGACCTAATTACCTAATAAGAGATACTAATATAGCACCCAAAATATGATTTTATTAAGCTTTGACATTGAAGAATTTGACATGCCCTTTGAGTACAACAAAACCATAAGTTTTGAAGAACAAATGCGTGTTTCTATAGATGGCACCACTACAATTTTAGATATTTTAAAAAAACACAACATAAAAGCTACTTTTTTTAGCACCGCTACTTTTGCTATCAATGCTCGTAAAATAATGGAACGCATTGTAACCGAAGGCCACGAAGTAGCATCGCACAGCTATTACCACAGTGATTTTAAAACGGAACATTTATTAGAATCCAAATTAAAACTAGAAGAAATTACTCACACAGAAGTAATCGGTTTTAGAATGCCAAGGATGCAACCCGTAGACGAGAAAGAAATCCACAAAGCAGGTTACATCTACAACACATCATTAAACCCAACCTACTTACCAGGTAGGTATAATAATTTTTCGAAACCTAGAACTTATTTCAAACAAGACGGTGTTTGGCAAATACCTGCCTCAGTGAGTCCAATAGTGCGTTTTCCGTTATTTTGGCTTTCGTTTCATAACTTACCATTGTGGTTATACCAATGGTTGTGCAAAATCACCTTAAAAAAAGATGGATATCTCAATCTCTATTTTCACCCTTGGGAATTTACAGATTTGGATCAAAAAGAAAAATACAATTTCCCTAATTATGTTTCTAACAATTCAGGGAAACTCATGGGACAACGATTAGACAAACTTATTGTAGAAATGAAAAAAAACAACTATTCTTTTAGCACTTTCAAAGAATTACTTTTAACGTTTTAAAACACATATGAAAATATTAGTAATTCAAAAAAAAAGAATCGGTGACGTACTTACGAGTACTATTATACTCGAAGCTTTAAAAGAAAAATATCCCGAAAGCGAACTACATTATCTTATATACCCCAATAGTCTTGCGGTGGTAGCAAACAATCCTTTTATTGACAAGCTAATCCTACTTGATGAAGTAACCAAAAAGAGTAAATTAAAATTTCTACGTTTTATCTTCAAAATTAGAAAAGAGAAATACGATATTGTAGTCGATGCTTATGGTAAACCCAACAGTATATTGATTGGTTGGTTATCAGGAGCCAAAACTAGAATTACATATAGTAAAAAATATTCCGAAATCTTTTACACCCATAGTATGGTTAGAAATAAACTTTCTTTTTCGAATGCTACTCTAGCAATTGAACACAGAATGCTATTACTACAACCATTAGGCATTGATTTTAAAGCTTACAAGCCTAAAATCATCCTTACTCAAGACGAGAAAGAAGTTGCCAAAACGTACTTGACCCAAAACAACATCAATTTTGAAAAACCAATTATAATGATCAGTGCTGTAGGCAGTAGGGATTTTAAAACATACCCGCTAAAATACATGGCAAAAGTGCTTGAATACACTACTAAAAACAACAACGCACAATTACTTTTCAATTATATGCCCGATCAAAAATCAATTGCCGACGAACTATATAGCTTATGCAATATAGAGACTCAGAATGCTATTTTTATGAATATATATCAAAATGATATCCGAAAATTTCTAGGCATCACTAGTCTTTGTAATGCTTTAATAGGAAATGAAGGCGGTGCAACCAATATGGCCAAGGCTTTGAATATCCCTACTTTTACTATATTTGCACCGGGTATACCAAAACATGGTTGGAATATGTTTGAAAATGAAACCACCAATATTTCGGTACATTTACACGATTTTTTACCCCTTGAAAATTCATACGAAAAATTTGAACCTAGTCTTTTTAAAGAGCAATTAAAAACATTTTTAAACTATAATTGTACCCGATAATGAATATAGGATTTGAAGCAAAACGATTTTTTCATAACAATACAGGACTAGGTAATTACAGCCGAGATTTAATACGAATTTTAAGCAAGCAGTACCCAGAAAATAGCTATTTTTTGTATAATCCAAAACAAAAATACAATAGCACCTTCAAAATTAGCAAAAATGTTATTGAAAAAAATCCGAACTCTTTTTATAAATCCTTTAAAAATTATTGGCGACAAAAAGCAATCGTTACCGACTTATGTAGAGACAAAATAGAACTATATCATGGGTTATCAGGCGAATTACCACTTAATTTAAAGAAGAACAACATCAAAAGTATTGTGACGATTCACGACTTAATTTTCGTTCGCTATCCAGAATTATACTCCTTTTTTGACCGAAAAATTCATTTTTTAAAATTCAAAAAAGCCTCTCAAAATGCCGATTTAATTGTTGCTATAAGTCAACAGACCAAAGAAGATATAATCCAGTTTTTGAACATTAAAGCTGATAAAATAAAAGTAATCTACCAAGGTTGCCAATCTGTTTTTAAAGTCGACTATAGC
>NZ_JBAWDL010000343.1:0-2713 GCF_049590715.1 Flavobacterium sp. | reverse complement strand
ATGTCAAAAAAACCGTCATGAACATCATATTTTGATTTTTGGAAGTACGATTTGGAACTTTGATCATCACAGCAAATAATTAGATATTCTTCTTCTTTTTCGTCGGTGACAGCGATACAAAATTGGTCGTATTCAAATAGTGATTTTAATTGTGAGTCAAAAATAATAGCTAAATCGAAGCAATTGATACACGAAACAAGATTATTACAAATAGACAGAACTAAAGATTGTTCCTTTTCTCTTGCTTGTAAAATAGTTAAAAGGGCTTCATATTTGTCCTTATTTTGTTCCATATGATTAATTTCTAAAAAAACAGTCTTACTTAATTTTTGTTTCTTTTATAAAGGTATAAAAATAGACTTCCTAGTGCGATTCTCCAAGTTTTTAGTTTTATGTCCTTTCCCATTGATGTCTTCGACCAAAAGGACTTCTCCAGTTTGGAATTTTCTTTTGACGCCAAGCGAAGTCTCAATTTCAACTCCACCATCTAATAAAATAATATATTGTCGCTGTGGTGCGTTGTGAAAATCATAGTTATAGGAAGGAGCTACTTCACGAAAAATGATTCCGCCTACAGTTTGCTCCTCTGATAAGAAGCCAATATCCCCTTGATTTGTTAAGGGGATAGTAAAATCTTCAAAATGACTTTCGCCATTTTCATCACTGTATATTCTAGTTATAATAAACATATTTAGGATGTAAAAATGAGTTTGTTTACTCTTTCTATTTCATCAAAAGAGATCGTATGTCCCATGTTATCGTATATTTTTTCCGTAACCTCTGCGCCCATATTTTTTAAGATATTGGTTGTGGCATATACACGCTCCACGGGAACATGAAAATCTGGATTACTAGTCCCTATGAAAATTGGCGTATTTTGAAAGTCACCTTTGTAATTTTCAGCATAGATTTTATCACCAATTAATCCACCTGTGAAAATTACGATTCCACCATATTTTGTGGCATTCCGACTAACGTATTCAGCCGTTAAACACGCTCCTTGAGAAAACCCCAAAAAGAAAATATTTTCTTTAGCAATGCCGTCTTTTTCAATTTGAGAAACCGTTTCGTCTACGAGTGCCAGCGCCGATGATAACCAAGGCTCGTTGGCTTCTGGAACTGCCAAGAAAGATTGTGGATACCAACTATTATTAGTTGCTTCGGGAGCATAAAAGGCATAGTCAGCAGTATTTAAACTTTGGGTTAAACCCAAAATATCATCGGCATTGCTGCCTCTTCCGTGTAGCAATATCAATGCCTTTTGAGCGTTCTCTTTTCCCGATATTATAATTTTTATTGCATGCATAGTATTATAAATATTTGGTTTTATCAATTGCAATTTCAGGTAGTTTTGTGATCAAGTCGGCTCTTTGTTTTTCAAACCATTCTGGTAGCTGTAATTCTTCGCCCAAATGAGCCAAGTCTTCGTCGACAGTAAATCCGGGTATTTCGGTAGCTACTTCAAATAAAACGCCACCGGGTTCTTTAAAATAGATGGAAGTAAAGTAATTGCGATCTAAAATAGGCGTTGGATTCAATCCTCTTTCCACAATCTTTTCTCTAAGCGCTTCTTGCGAACCTTTATTTGGAGTTTTGAATGCCAAATGATGTACCATTCCGCTACCAGCCAAGCCTTTTAAACTATCAGGTGCACAAACAAGGTCTACATAATTCCCTGATTTATCATCGGCTGCAAATCTAAAACGATTCCCTTTTTCCGCAATAAGATTATGATCTAATTGTTGGGTAAGTACACCAGCTGTAAGTTCATAACCTTCTTGCCAAATTTCGACATTATGAAAACCCCTGATGGCATTCGTTTCATCAAAAGAACCGCTGTAATACCCAATTCGATTATCAACATCATTAAAAACAAGTTCTAAGCCTAAACCATCTTGGTCTTCAAAATAAATTACAATTTCGTCTTCAAACCGTTCTTGAGGTTCTTTGTACGTAATGCCAAATCGCTTGAATCGCTCGGTCCAGAAGCCTATAGAATCCATAGGAACAGAAAAAGTGGTTGTATTTAACATTCCTTTTCCATGACGACCCATTTTTAATCCTTGATATGGAAAAAACGTAAGTACGCTTCCGGGGTTTCCTTGCTCGTCTCCATAGTACAAATGGTACACTTCTGGAGCATCAAAATTGACTGTCTTTTTGACTAAACGAAGCCCTAAAATTCCTGCGTAAAATTCTAAATTTTTTTGTGCTCCACCTGCAATTGCAGTCACGTGATGGATACCTGTGATTAATGTATTCATAATTAGTCTTTTTGCCAAATTGATTCAAATCGGCTAGGGTTCTTTTTGAATTGTGCATGAACGTACGGACAAAGTGGTTTTACTTTGTACTTATTTTCGGTAGCATACTTTTCTAAAGCATCCAGCAATAATTTTGCATACCCTTTGCCCGAGTAATTTTGATCTACCTCTGTATGATAAACGGATAAAACAAAATCATCAATGCCGATGATCATTTCGCCAATACGCGTTTTATCTTCATAGAGGTTAATGAATCCTTTGTTGTTTGAACCTAATTTTATTTTTATTTCGTTCATTGTTAGTCAAGTTTTGGTAGTACTTTTTCGATCCTATCTCTAGAAGCTTCGTATTGCTTGGGTAATTTTAAATTTTGACCTAATTCAGACCAAGGTTCATCAACAGAAAAACCAGGGTTATCAGTGGCGATTTCAAACAAAACACCTCCAGGC
>NZ_JBAWDL010000342.1:0-6552 GCF_049590715.1 Flavobacterium sp. | reverse complement strand
GTTTTCTGGGAGCATATCTACGATATCATCCAACACGAAAAACCAGAAGGTGTAATTGTACAATTAGGTGGTCAAACGGCGCTTAAATTAGCTGAGAAACTATCTAAATACGGAGTAAAAATCATAGGAACTAGCTTTGACGCTTTGGATTTAGCTGAAGATAGAGGACGTTTCTCTGATTTATTAACTGAGTTAGAAATTCCTTTCCCAAGATTTGGAATTGCTGAAACAGCTGACGAAGCTTCAGCTCTTGCTGATACTTTAGACTTTCCATTATTGATTCGTCCTTCTTACGTATTAGGCGGTCAAGGAATGAAAATTGTAATCAACAAACAAGAATTAGTAGAGCACGTAGTCAACTTGCTAAAAACAATTCCAGGAAACAAATTGCTATTAGACCATTACCTTGATGGTGCGATTGAAGCAGAAGCAGATGCAATTTGCGATGGTGAAAACGTATACATCATCGGAATTATGGAGCATATCGAACCTTGTGGAGTGCACTCTGGAGACAGTAACGCTACTTTACCTCCTTTTAACTTAGGAGAGTTTGTAATGCAACAAATCAAAGATCATACTAAGAAAATTGCTTTAGGATTGAAAACAGTTGGTTTAATCAACATTCAGTTTGCTGTCAAAGATGATACAGTATACATCATTGAAGCGAATCCAAGAGCGTCTCGTACGGTTCCATTTATTGCAAAAGCATATGGAGAGCCTTATGTAAACTATGCGACTAAAGTTATGTTAGGTCATAATAAAGTAACCGACTTTGACTTTAACCCACAGTTAAAAGGATATGCAATCAAACAACCAGTTTTCTCTTTCAGCAAATTTCCGAATGTAAATAAAGCACTAGGGCCAGAGATGAAATCAACAGGAGAAAGCATCTTGTTTATTGATGACTTAAAAGACGACCAATTCTACGAATTGTACTCTAGAAGAAAAATGTACTTAAGTAAATAATTTACTCAAACTATAATACTAATAGGCTGTCCCATAAAGACAGCCTATTTTTTTATGCTTTATATATCTGTTTTTGAATGCGTAATATTTTTTTGGGTAATGGCTCTTGAGATAGATTTGGTGCTTTTTGAATGACTATACAAAAGTCCCTGAGAACAAAAGTATTTATTAGTCCCAGAAATAGTTAAAATTATGCACTTTAATGCACTTCGCTTTAGCTTCTAAAATTTTAGCAACTGATTAAGAAGCTTCAAAGAATTAATTCTTATTAATCGTTTTAATCTGTGACAAATTGTACAGTTTTTCACTTATAGACTTTTAGTCTTATAACCAAGCTTATAGGCTTTTATCCCAGAGTGGTTCGTAAAAATATAATTTTAAGGTTTTGATTGCTTTATTGGATAGGGGAAAACACCTGAAAATTAATTATTTTCAGGTTCTTGTATTGATTTAGGAGGTGAATTTGTAGGTGCTTGATGCATGACAATTTGCGGGAAAGGGATTTCTATTCCTTCTTTGTCGAAAGCGATTTTGAGTCTTTTTCTAAGTTCGCCTGTAATTTCAAATTGTCGTGAGGGTACGGTTTCTCCTAATATTTTAACCATTATAGCTGAATCAGCAAAATCATTGACACGTAAAAACTGCGGGGTTTTAAGGATTAAGTGTTTCCAAGTAGGATCATTGGCTAGTTCGTTTCCTGTTCGGTTAATGACTTCTATAAGGTGTTCTAAATCTGTACTGTATCCTACGCCAACATTCAGGTTGATACGAGCGTAATCTTTGGATAAATTTGATACTGTTTTTATTTCCCCATGTGGAATGTGGTGTACGGTTCCGTCAATATCTCTTAGGGTTGTTTTACGCAAGGTGATGAGTTCTACTTCCCCTCCTAAGGTGTCAAATTTAACAAGATCACCAATTCGGTATTGATTTTCAAGAATGATAAAAAGGCCTGAGATAATATCTCTAATAAGGTATTGACCACCAAAACCAAAGGCTAAACCTACAATTCCTGCTGCAGCAATAATTGGGGCGATTTCGATTCCAAATTCACTTAATATCATCAAGGAACTTACTAGGATAATAACGATTTTAGATGTCGTAGAAAAGATTTGGATAAGGGTGTTTTCTCTTTTTTCTTCGGATTCTTTACTTTGATGTTTCTCAGGTCTTACGGCAATGCGTACAGCTTTGGCAATAAATCTTATAAGAATCTTATGAATAAAAAATGCGCCTATGGCAATAAAGAGAACTTTGAGTCCATTTGTCATTAACCAAGGGATTATTTTATCGGCATACTTTTCGGCATATTGTTCAACTTTTTGTAATAATAAATCAGTATTCATAACGTTGTTTTGTTTTTTGCAAATTTAAATAATGTGATCTTGGGTAAAGGAAAAGAGGTGTTAAGTTTTATACAAAAAATTATTTTCCTTGAGGCTTTATAATTATAAGATAAATAAAAAGTCCAAAAACCGAATGATTTTTGGACTTTAAAATTTATTATAAAAATCTAATTTGCTAATTAAATATCATCAAAATCAATATCAGTAAAACTTGATATTTGAGGAATTGTTTCTTCGTCAGAAATCGTTTTATCAGTAACGTATTCTTTTTTGAAATCTTTTTGGTGTCTTTCAGAAATCACTTCTTCTCCTTTATGGTTTAAGACATAAGATGTCATTTCTTCAAGGATTTCAGAAAAGGCAGTAAAATCTTCTTTATATAAATATATTTTATGTTTTTTGAAATGGAAAGAACCATCCTCTTCAGTGAATTTTTTACTTTCAGTAATGGTAATATAGTAATCATCTGCTTTAGTAGCTCTTACATCAAAGAAATAAGTTCTTCTACCGGCACGTAAAACTTTAGAAAAAATTTCTTCTTTTTCTAACATATCATTTTCTCTCATAATCCTTTCTGGCAATTTTTGGTTATTAAATCGTAACCAAAAATGATGAAAAAATAGTTATTATACAACAATTATAGCAATTCTTTTTCTGAAAGTTGCTTTAAATACAAAGAAGCATAATAGCCTTTTTCATTTATCAACTGGTTATGAGAACCTTGTTGAATAATTTTGCCTTGGTCTAAAATAATTATTTTATCAGCATTTTTAGCTGATGATACTCTATGGCTTACTATGATGGTTGTTTTGTCTTTACAAATTTTAAAAAGATTGTTTAAAATAGCTTCTTCGGTCTCTGTATCAACAGCAGAAAGGCAGTCGTCAAATAATAAAATGGGTGGATTTTTGATGATGGCTCTGGCAATGGAAACCCGTTGTTTTTGTCCGCCTGAAAGGGTAATGCCTCGTTCTCCCAGTATTGTGTCATATTGTTTTTTGAATCCCAAAATGTTTTTATGAACGACTGCATTTTTAGCAGCTTCAATCACTTCCTGATCTGTGGCGTTTTCTTTACCAAATTTAATGTTATTTTTTATAGAATCTGAAAATAAGAAAGCATCTTGAGGTACGATTCCAATACTGTTTCGGAGATCATACAAATTGAGTTGGCTGATTTCGGTGCCATCAATTTTGATTTCGCCAGTAGTTACATCATAAATTCGGGAAATTAGGGACAAAATAGTTGATTTTCCAGAACCAGTTTTTCCTAATATAGCGAGAGTTTCTCCTTTTTTGACTGTAAATGAAATATCGTTAAGCGCTTGTATATTGGTATCTTCATAAACATAACTCACATTATGAAAACTAATTGAACCTTCGATTACAGAATGGTTAGGGTTATTGTTTTGTATTTCAGGTTGTATTTTTAGAAATTCGTTAAGGCGTTTTTGAGATGCTTCTGCTTCTTGAACCATAGAGGAAACCCATCCTAAAGAGGCTACGGGCCATGTCAACATATTGACATATAGAATAAACTCGGCAATGGTTCCAATACTTTTAATGCTTCCTTCAATGTACATTAATCCTCCAAAATAGATTACGACCAAGTTGCTAATTCCGATTAGAGCCAGCATTAAAGGACCAAAAAGTGACTGTACTTTGGCTAAATCCAAACTTTTACTTTTACTTTCGTCGGCCAATTCTACCATATTATTTTGGTGTTGGTTTTCGAGAGAGTATGCTTTGATAACACGTACTCCTGAGAATATTTCTTGGGTGAAGCTAGAAACTTTAGATAAATATTGTTGGAATGTAGTGCTTCGTTTGTTGATTTCAGTACTTAATTTGAAAATGGCATATGATAATATGGGTAGCGGTAAAAGTGTGTATAATGTTAATCTAGGTGAAACATTATACATGTATAAAATTACAATGGTAAATCTGATGAAAGTATTAATCGTATACATCACCGCTGGACCAACATACATGCGCACTTTAGAAACGTCTTCACTGATACGGTTCATTAAATCGCCAGTACGGTTTTTTTTGTAAAAGTTTTGACTGAGGTTTTCGTATTGTTTGAAAACTTCGTTTTTTAAGTCAAATTCGATATGGCGGGACATTACAATCAAGGTTTGACGCATCAAAAAGGTTAGTATTCCTGCAATGATGGTGGTAGCAATAATTAAAAGAATGTTGTTGATTAATTCATTTTGAATACCCAACTTAGAGATAGAATTGTCTTTGGAAATATTTTCAATAGCTGCAAAGGATTTGCTAATTAATTTGGGTGTAAATAGCGAAAATATTTGTGCAATTATGGTAAAGAGAATACCGAGTAAAAAACGGTATTTGTATTTGGTGAAGTATTTGTTTAAATAACCTAATTCTTTCATATGTAAGCGCTTATATGTAATATTGTTTGGAGTTTGCAGTAGAATTTTAGTTGTAAAAATAAGTATTGCAATCAACAAAGATACAGGTTTCAAGGTAATTAATTGTTAAAGTAAAGTTGTATTCTTGGAGTGTGTTAATCGTAAAGGATGCTAAGTTTTGTATGGTAGAGACGAAATTGAAACATGTAAGAAATGTAAGAGCATGTAAGATAAATGAAATTATGGCTGATTATGTTTTTATTAGCTGCTTAGACTTAGATGACTTGTTATGGTTTGAAAAGGAAGAATAGAGTTTGAAGTCTATTGTTATTCATCTTACATGCTCTTACATTTCTTAAATGGTTTAAAAAAAAGGATGTGTTGAGGAAAATTGATATGACTTATATGTTTTAAAAAAATGTGTTATGGAATACAAAACGTTCCAGTCTAGCCCCGATCGAAGCAAAGTATCCTTTTTAGTTGTGGGGAGGAACGAGTCGCAAGAAAAAAGATACTGCGGAGAGCGGGAGGGATCGTAAT
Source organism: Flavobacterium sp. (assembly GCF_049590715.1). Taxonomy (GTDB): domain Bacteria; phylum Bacteroidota; class Bacteroidia; order Flavobacteriales; family Flavobacteriaceae; genus Flavobacterium. The sequence continues at coordinate 1,323 of NZ_JBAWDL010000342.1, read as the reverse complement.
GGTAAGAAGAGTGGTTGTGCTCCTAAAAAGAAATTTTGGATTGTTGTATTTGCTTCTTTTTTGAGATTTATATTTTATTTTAGAAAAGGAATAACTACTTTTGCGGACTAATTCATAAAAGTTCTTACACGGTGGTAAATAGAAGGCACATTCGCGTTAAAGTTATGCAATCGATTTATGCGATGCATCAAAACGGTTCTGACAACTTAGAGAAACAGGAAAAGTTCCTTTTTTTTAGTATTGATAGCATTCAGGATTTATATCTTACCATGGTTTCCTCATTGATGGAGATTTGCAAAAAAGAAACGGAGTTTTTGCACAAATCGAGTTTAAAACATTTGGCTACTCCTGCAGAACGTAATCCCAACAATAAATTTATTAAGAATGCTGTTTTTGAAATCTTGGCTGAAAATAATTCGTTAAGTATTGCTATAGAAACACGTAAAATTGATTCATGGTATTTGAATCAAGATTACATTGCGTTGTTGCTAAATGCTATAAAAGAAAGTAAATTCTACGTGGATTACATGCAAAATCCAGTACAATCATTTGAAGAGGATAAACAGTTAATTGTTGATTTGTTTACAGAGGTGATTGTTCCAAATGAAAAATTATACGAACATTTGGAGGATGACCAAATGACTTGGATTGATGATATTCCTTTAGTGAATACTTTAATCATTAAGCAATTGAAAGGATTGAAGCCATTAGAAGAAGATAATTTTAGGGTACCTAAGGTTTACAAAGATGCTGAAGATAAGGATTTTGCTAAAGATTTGTTTAGAAAAACTCTTTTGAACGAAAAAGAACTAGCAAAACAATTTGTGGATAAAACACCTAACTGGGATAGTGAGCGTATTGCTGAGATTGATACCATTATCTTGAAAATGGCCATTTGTGAGTTCATAAAATTTCCATCGATTCCTGTGAAAGTAACTTTGAATGAGTATTTGGAATTAGCCAAAGAATATTCTACTCCTAAGAGTAGTATATTTATCAACGGTATTCTAGATAATTTAGTAAAAGAGTTAGAGTCAAATAAAACACTAGTTAAAACTGGTCGTGGTTTAATGTAATATCAATTAATAAAATAAATTAAAAATTATGGAACAATTTATGAGTGGTCAATTACCTTTTCTTTTACTAATGTTTGTTGTTATCTATTTCTTTATGATTGCGCCACAGCGTAAAAAAATGAAACAAGAAAAAGCATTCGAAGGAGCTTTGAAAGTAGGAGACAGAATCGTTACCAAAAGTGGTCTTCATGGAAAAATTGCTGAACTTGCTGAAACTACTGTTGTAATCGAAACAATGTCAGGTAAA
>NZ_JBAWDL010000341.1:0-11770 GCF_049590715.1 Flavobacterium sp. | reverse complement strand
CAATTATTATAAATAAGCACATATGAATATTTTTGTTGGAAGCCTTCCATTCAGTATTGAGGAAGCAGATTTAAGAGAGTCTTTCGAGGCTTACGGAGCAGTAGATTCAGTTAAAATTATCACAGATAAATTTACAGGAAGAAGCAAAGGATTTGGTTTTGTTGAAATGCCAAGTGATGAAGACGCTCAAAAAGCAATTGATGAATTGAACGGAGCTACTGTTCAAGGACGTACAATTGTAGTTAACAAATCTGAGCCAAAACCAGAAGGCGAAAGAAGAAGTTTCAACAACAACCGTAGCGGAAGTTATGGTGGTGGTGGAAACCGTGGTGGTGAAAACCGTGGCGGAGGAAACAGAGGAGGATATTAATATTTTTTCTTGAAATAATAAAAAGGCTACCTATATCGGGTAGCCTTTTTTGTTTAGAATTTATTTTCAATTCAAAATCTCTGTGTTTTAAAAAACCTTATACAAATCAAATTTCCTAAACATAAAACCAACTTTAACCAAACAAGCTACCGCAAAAAACTTAAATTTGTAAAACAGCAATCCGCAGAATTTAAATTAGACAATGCCAAACGAACGCATCATATTAGGAATTGACCCAGGAACTACCATTATGGGTTTTGGGTTGATCAAAGTCGTCAATAAAAAAATGAGTTTTTTACAATTGAATGAGTTACAATTGTCTAAATATGATAATCATTATCAAAAATTAAAAATCATTTTTGAACGCACCATTGAGCTAATTGAAACGCATCATCCGGATGAAATTGCTATTGAAGCCCCTTTCTTTGGTAAAAACGTGCAATCCATGTTGAAATTAGGCAGAGCTCAAGGCGTAGCCATGGCGGCGGGACTATCAAGAGGAATTCCAATTACGGAATACGAACCTAAAAAAATTAAAATGGCGATTACCGGAAACGGAAACGCCAGCAAAGAACAAGTAGCCAAAATGCTTCAGCAACTTCTAGGACTCAAAGAGCTCCCTAAAAACCTCGATTCAACTGATGGATTAGCAGCAGCCGTTTGTCATTTTTTTAATTCGGGTAAAGTAATTGGAGAAAAAAGCTATTCGGGATGGGATGCTTTTGTGAAGAACAACGAGAGTCGAGTTAAAAAATAGTGATCCGTTCTATTGCTGAATACTAAAAACCTGAACACTATATTATGAGTGGTATTTACATCCATATCCCTTTTTGCAAGCAGGCTTGTCATTACTGCGATTTTCATTTTTCGACTTCAATAAAAAAGGCAGACCAAATGGTTTTGGCTTTGGCCAATGAAATTCGCTTGCGCAAAAGTGAATCTGCTAATGAAAATATTGAGACTATCTATTTTGGTGGAGGAACACCGTCTGTATTGAATACTGATGAGATAAATTTCTTGATTGCTACTGTTTATGAAAACTATACCGTTATTGATAATCCTGAAATAACTCTAGAAGCAAATCCTGATGATTTGTCCAGCGAACGGATTTTGGAACTAGCCAAAAGCAAAATAAACAGATTATCTATAGGCATTCAATCTTTTTTTGAAGAGGATTTGCAAATGATGAATCGGGCACATAATTCGGCTGAAGCCAAAAGATGCTTAGAAGAAGCTACGCAATATTTCGAAAATATTTCCCTTGATTTAATTTATGGTATTCCCGGAATGAGCAATGAAAAATGGAAACAGAATATTGAAACGGCTTTGTCTTTTGGAATTCCCCATATTTCGAGTTATGCCTTGACCGTAGAACCCAAAACAGCTTTGAAGAAATTGATACAAACAGGCAAAATAAGCGAACCAAATGATGAAGTCGCTTCGGCTCATTTCATGATTTTGGTGGAAACACTCGAAGCGCATGGTTTTACACAGTATGAATTGTCCAATTTTGGAAAAGAAAACTATTTTTCAAAAAATAATTCTTCGTATTGGCTAGGCAAAAAATACATTGGGATTGGTCCTTCAGCACATAGTTATGATGGAATATCAAGAAGTTGGAACATCGCTAATAACCGTTTATATCTTAAATCCATTCAAGAAAATCAATTGCCAAATGAAGTTGAAATCCTTAGTTTGACCGATCGCTATAATGAATATATCATGACGGGTTTGCGTACAATTTGGGGCGTTGATTTGAACCGTATAGTCTCTGAATTTGGAGACTGCTATTTAGATTACCTTATGCAACAAACACAAAAATACCTTGATGACGATTTAGTCTTTATTGAAAATGACTTATTAAAACCTACTAAAAAAGGAAAATTTTTGACAGATGGAATTGCAAGTGATTTGTTTTTTCTGAATTAAAATCCCCTTTGGATGTAATTGTTATTGGTTGATAAACGCTACGATTATTATTATATTCAAGTTTGTCGAAATAGATTTCATAAGAGGTCTTCAACAATCTCAGATTGACATTGTGTATATAATTGTATCTCTTGCTTTTTTTAATCAAAAAGAGCTCTAACTCATAAAAACTTTTCTTTGCTTCATAGAAAAGCAACAAAGAATACTTCTAAAAATTATTCTTCGGTATCGATATCTTTATTAAGATCTAAGTTTCTAAACGTTGGAGATAGCGTTCCTGTTAAAATCACGACCAAAAGTGTCATACTCCCTCCAAAAACTACGGCGGTAACTGTTCCCATTAATCGCGCTGTTAAACCGCTTTCAAAAGCACCTAATTCGTTTGACGAACCCACAAACATAGAATTCACCGCAGATACACGACCCCGCATATGATCAGGCGTTTTTAAGAATAAAATCGTTTGACGAATGACTACAGAAATACCATCGAAAACACCGCTTAAAAATAAGGCGACTAGAGAAATCCAAAAAACCGACGATAATCCAAATACTATTATAGAAACGCCAAAACCAAAAATAGCGGCTAATAATTTAATTCCAGCATTGGTATTCAAAGGAACATAAGCCGTAATCAACATAGTCAAGAATGCCCCTACGGCTGGAGCGGCTCTTAAGAAACCAAATCCCTCAGGCCCTACTTTAAGAATATCTTGTGCAAAAACGGGTAATAAAGCAACTGCTCCTCCAAAAAGTACGGCAACCATATCCAAGGTAATCGCTCCCAATACGGTTTTGTTATTAAATACAAATTTGATTCCTTCAGACAAACTTTGCATAACTGGTTCGCCGATTTTAGGGTTCAAAATAGGTTTTTTCTCTATTTGTGTTAAACCCAATAAAGCAATAATCGAACAAATAAAAACGGAACACATCGACCAATGTACCCCAATTAAATGAATCGAAAAACCAGCAACAGCAGGCCCTACAACAGAACCAATTTGCCAAACGGAACTGCTCCAAGTAGCAGCATTTGGGTATACTTTTTTAGGCACAATTAATGACAAAAGAGAGAAAATAGTAGGACCTAAAAAGGCACGAACCAATCCGCCTAAGAAGACCATGAAATAAATTCCGTACAGAACGGTTTGGGTTTTAAAATCTGCAATTACAGCTGGCCAAGTCAATAAAAACAATCCAAAACTAACAACTGAAAAAGCTAAAATACACTTTAAGAGCATTCCTTTTTTTTCTTTTTGATCTACAATATGTCCAGCAAACAAGGCTAAGGCAACCGCAGGAATAACTTCCATTAATCCAATTAACCCTAAGGAAAGTGGATCTTTAGTAATGCTGTACACCTGCCATTCGATAACGATAAATTGCATCGACCAAGCAAATACCATTGCAAAACGGACTAATAAAAAGGTATTGAATTCTCGGTAACGTAGGGCTTCGTAAGGGTCTTTTTTTATTTTGTCATAACTCATGCTCTAATATCTTTTAATCGTAATTGTGTTGTTATTTTTCCATTCCATTCGTTTTCATCAATACAATAAGCAGCTTCAAATGGTTTTTTGTCGGTTACCAAAGCCATTTTGTTTCCTAAACCAAAGCCTATAACGGCTAATCCTTCGCTATTGTTTTGTTTAACAAAAAGCCTAATGTGTTCGTCATATTGCCCCATAGCTTTGGCATAACCAGTGTCTTTGATGTTTTTAGTCAAAAATACAGGTGTCATATTTTGTGGACCATAAGGTTCAAACTGGTTTAAAATCCGAATCAATTTAGGAGTAATTTGATCAAAGTTAATTTCAGCGTCAATTTCGATTTCTGGAATGCGTTGTTCTGGAAGGATCGTTTCTTGAACTTTCTTTTCAAAAGCATCTTTAAATTGATTGTAATTCTCCGCTTTCAAAGTCATTCCTGCGGCATACATATGTCCTCCAAATTGCTCTAAATGTTCCGAGCAAGCTTCGAGTGCATTATAGACATCAAATCCTTTTACGGAACGAGCCGAAGCCGCATATTTATCACCACTTTTGGTAAAAACCAATGTAGGACGATAGTAATTTTCAATCAATCGTGAAGCTACAATTCCAATAACTCCTTTATGCCAATCTTCTTGAAAAACTACAGTTGAAAAACGTTCTTCTTCATTTTTTTCTATAATTTGGTTTAAGGCTTCTTTGGTAATTTGTTGGTCTAATCCTTTTCGATCAGCGTTGTATTGCTCAATTTCCGAAGCAAATTGTTGGGCTTGCTCAAAGTTAAATTCAGTTAGTAATTCAACCGCATGATTCCCGTGTTTGATCCGTCCTGCAGCATTAATTCGCGGAGCTACAATGAAGACAACATCAGTAATCGTCAATGTTTGTTTTTTTACTTGGTGTACCAAAGCTTTGATCCCCGGACGTGGATTGTCATTGATAACTTTTAATCCAAAATAAGCCAAAACACGATTTTCTCCTGTCATTGGGACAATATCAGCTGCAATAGCGGTAGCAACCAAATCCAAATACGGAATCAAATCCTCTATCGTTTCGTCTCTGTTTTGACCTAAAGCTTGGATTAATTTGAACCCGACACCACAACCACACAATTCATCATAAGGATAACTGCAATCGTTTCGTTTTGGGTCGAGAATTGCAACTGCTTCTGGCAAGGTATCACCTGGACGGTGGTGATCGCAAATAATAAAATCGATATTTTTTTCTTTGGCGTAAGCCACATGTTCAATCGATTTGATACCACAATCTAAAGCAATAATTAAGGATATATCATTGTCTTCAGCATAATCAATCCCTATGAATGAAACGCCATAACCTTCTAAATAACGGTCTGGAATATAGGTCGCAATATTTGGGTAATGTGATTTTAAATAAGACGAAACTAACGAAACAGCCGTTGTACCATCCACATCATAATCGCCAAAAACCATGATGTTTTCTTGATTTAAGATGGCTTTTTCTATACGTTCCACCGCTTTATCCATATCTTTCATTAAGTACGGATCATGTAAATGTTCTAGCGACGGACGAAAAAAAGCTTTGGCTTCTGCAAAAGTTTCAATACCACGTTGTACTAATAAAGTAGCCACAAAATCTTCCACATTTAAGGCTTTCGCCAATTGTTTGATTTTATCTTCCGAAGGTTTTGGTTTAATAGTCCAACGCATTGGTTTTGTATATTTTTAGTAGAAATGAGATGGCACTGAAAATCTATAAAATCAGTTATTCTTTAAAATTCAAAGCAATTCCTTCAAACAAAATACCGTCCCATCCGTATTTCATGAAGTTACGAATGTTTTGGTGGTTGTCTGCTTCTGGATTACCTAAAACCTCTTCAAAGTAATAACTTCCAAAACAAGCCAATGTTTCTTCTTTCGTTAGTTGTTGCATTTGAGCGAAAGCAAATAATTTACAAGATCCTGAATTAGTTCCTGCCGCATTATGCGTATCTCCATTTTTGAAAGCAGTAGGAGTAAAATCATAATTCGCTTCTATTACTTCAATAGTTTCTGCAAAAATAATTTCTGTTGGCGTTTCTTTTAATTTAGATCTGAAAGCTGCTAATGTCATTGTTGTTGTCATTTATTCTTCTTTTTGGAATTTACTTTTTTTAGGTTCTTTGGTTATTGGTTTTCCGCCTACAACAACAACAATTTCGCCTCTTGGTGCTGTTTTTTCAAAATGCGTCAAAACTTCGCGAGTCGTTCCTCTTACATTTTCTTCGTGTAGTTTAGACAATTCTCTCGAAACACAAATAGGGCGTTCTTCGCCAAAATAAGTGATAAATTCAGCTAAGGTTTTAACCAATTTATGTGGTGAAACGTACAGTATCATGGTTCTGGTTTCTTCGGCAAGTTCTAAATAACGAGTTTGTCTTCCTTTTTTTTCAGGTAAAAAACCTTCGAAAACAAATTTATCATTAGGCAAACCACTATTGACTAAGGCTGGAACAAAAGCGGTGGCACCGGGCAAACATTCTACATTGACACCATTTTCAACACAAGCACGAGTCAATAAAAATCCAGGATCTGATATGGCTGGAGTTCCCGCATCCGAGATTAAGGCAATAGTCTCCCCTGCTTTTAAACGTGATATCAAATTTTCGACGGTTTTGTGCTCATTATGCATGTGATGGCTGTGCATGTGCGTGCCTATTTCAAAATGCTTTAAGAGTTTTCCGCTGGTACGAGTATCTTCCGCCAGAATCAAATCAGCTTCTTTTAGAATTCTGATGGCTCTAAAAGTCATGTCTTCAAGATTGCCAATGGGCGTAGGAACGATATAAAGTTTAGACATAGTCAGTGTAACATTGGTTTTTAAATAGTCATTAACCACAGTTTTCAAGAAAGTGATGGTACTTTGATAAAGCGGTACTAACTTTAATTTAGATTAAAATCTAAATTATTATCTGAGAAAATCTGCCAAATCATCGTACGCTGTTTTTTACGCAGATTTGGCAGATTTTAAAAGAGTTAGATAGCATTCATTAGTATAATGAACTTGTGGGTAATTTATTTTTTGGAAGTGAAATTAATTTACAAAAATTTCTTCTCGATAATATCCATAAATCGTTCTTCATAATCATCTTTTCCTTTCCAGTCATTGTAATCTGGTTTTACCATTTCCTCAATAAAGGCTTTGGTTTCATAAAAATTATTAAAGGTATTGAGTTGACTCATAACACGATTATAATCTTCACGGCTGTTCCCAAAAAGGTGCTTTACAAAAGCGATTTGATCGTTCAAATCAATGTCAATACCTTTAGAAAATTTATCATTTAAAGAAACGGGTTTTGGAGTTGCGCTCTCCACTGGTTTTCCTGTATTTATAGCCTCAATAGCACTAATAGTATTGACTGCTTCAAAAACTGGTTCTTTAGGAATAGCAGGAACATCCTCCACTTTTACAAACTGTGGTTCATAATAATCCGATCCTAATAAATCTTCAAAAGAAATCTGAATGGCTTCTGTTTTTTTGGATGTTTCTATTGCAATTTCATCCGCTTTTGATCCCTCATTACCATCTTCTTTCTGCAACTCAAAAGCAGGTTTAAAAGCGGGAGGAGTTACAATTTTTGGTTTTTCTTCCTCGACAATTTCTGCTACGACTGGAACTTCAGCAACAATCTCTTCTTGTTCTTCTTCCTCTTCGGCTACAATAACTTCTTCGATTTCTTCTTCTGGAATAACTTCTATGATGGATTCTTCTATGGCTTGAATTTCCTCTACTATTTCCTCTGGAGCAATACTAATTTCTTCGGTAATAGCAACTTCTTCCTGTATTGGTTCTTCAACAATCACATTTTCTTCAAAAACCGTAGCAACTTCGGGAGTCAGTTTGTCTTCGTTATCATAAAATGTTGCTACATCATCAATAATAGCGGCTTGACCAATAGTGGGTTTTGTTTCACCATATTGTTCTTCTACAAATCGTAAAACAGCTAGTTTTTCATATAATTTTTGGGTTTCCAAAAACAATTGGTTGACATCGGATTTATTCTTTAATTGAAGTATTCTGTGTGCAATGCTGATTAAATCTGCTTCCAATCTTTTTTTCATAACGATAGAATTATAATATATGGCGAATGTTGTGAGTTGTTTAATCTCTAAAATGATTTGGTTTTAATGAAGCGAAACCCCTTTAATTGATAAAATTTTTCTATTTTTGAGATGCTACAAAAGTATAAAATATTAGGTACTTTTATCAAGGTACAAAGTAATAAAAACTATTCATTTTTTAAGTAATAAAAATATAAAATGTTTCTCGAAAATACAGTAAATCATAAAGAACAATTTGGGTGGATTGAAGTAATTAGTGGTTCTATGTTTTCAGGTAAAACAGAAGAATTAATCCGTAGACTCAAGAGAGCACAGTTTGCTAAACAAAAAGTAGAGATTTTCAAACCTGCGATTGACACCCGTTATCATGAACACATGGTGGTTTCACATGATGCCAATGAATTTCGATCAACTCCTGTTCCAGCTGCTGCTAATATTGCTATTTTGGCACAAGGTTGTGATGTCATTGGAATTGATGAAGCACAGTTTTTTGATGACGAAATTGTAACGGTTTGCAATGATTTAGCTAACCAAGGAATTCGAGTGATTGTAGCAGGATTGGATATGGATTTTAAAGGAAACCCTTTCGGACCAATGCCTGCTTTAATGGCAACTGCCGAGTATGTAACCAAAGTTCACGCCGTATGTACACGAACAGGAAATCTAGCACATTATAGCTTTAGAAAAAATGACAATGATAAATTAGTTATGCTAGGCGAAACCGAAGAATACGAACCGTTGAGTCGCGCTGCTTATTATCAAGCAATCCGTGAGAATAAGGAAAAATTGTAAAAGGAATTTGAAAATTGTTTTAAACAAACACTTATTTCACTTCTTTAATCGCCTGTGAATCAATCCATCCTTCAGTACCATCTGTCAATTGAATTTTTTTCCAATTAGCAACGGTTTCCATAACAAATACTTTTGTTCCTTCGTGTAAAACTACAACGGCATTACTAGCTTTCTGAGGTTCGCCATGTACTTCTGTTATTTCAGCAAATACAACCGCTGGTTTTTCATTATCCCAATGACTTTTTTCAAACAAAGCTGCTGCAACACTAATCAGTAAAAACACTAAAAAGAGAAACATTCCAAAGAAAAATAATCTTTTGGTTTGTGTGAAAGCAGAAAAATAATACCCCACAAAAGCCAACAAAAATAAAGCAGAAAAACTAATTGCAATCCATGCCCAAGTATTATAAGGATAAATGCCCGTAAAGTCTCGAAGCAATTTAGCAAAACCAACTTTAGGAACGACTTTGATTTCGTCAATCGTTCGTTTTTGAGCAAATTTCAGATTGTTGATCACATCAGCATCATCTGGATGTAAGACCAATGCTTTCTCATAATTGTAAATAGCTGGAGCAACTTTGTTGAGTTTATAATAACAATTTCCTAAATTAAAATACACCTCCGCCGAATGTTGTTTTGATTGCAATATACTCTCGTACGCAACAACAGCTTCTTTATACTTTCCATTTTGATACAGGCTATTAGCTTGCTCAAAGTTCCCTTGTGCAAAGAAAATTTGAGTGATTAGTAATACTATGATATAAAAAATGTTTTTCATAACCCGTTGGGTATAATATTTAATAAGTATGTTTTCTTTTTATATTCTCGTTTCCCCTTTTTGGCATTCCAGACGTAGGAGGAATCACACTAGTAACTCAGATTATGTGATTCCTCATTCATTGGAATGACATACTACCGATTACAATATTTAATTTCTAAAGCTATCCTGTTTCCAAAACCTTTGTGCTCTTAGTGCCACCTTTGTGCCCTTTGTGGTTAAATCATTAAGAAATTTGCTTTTCTAAATCAGCAATGATCAACACTGCCTTATTAAAATCGTCTTGAATAGCCGTGCTTGATGCTGGTGCGTAACGTGCAAATTCACAGTTTTCCGTAAGGTTAATGAAATCAGTTACGGTTTCTGGTTTTGCATTTTTGGACAACAAAATTTCTTGAATATTTTCTTTACTCATTTCAGAGGTTTCGATATGCAATTTAGCTTTCAGGAAATTGTGCATCGCTTTCTCAAGTGCCACATAAAATGGTTCTTTGTTCGCAATTTGTTTTTTAGCTTCCGACAAATATTTCTTTGCTAGTCTGTTGTTCGCTTTGATACGGTTTCCAAAAACGTCACTATCAATGGCTTCTTTTTTCTTTTTAGCCAAGATGATTATTGGAACCAATAAGAAAGGTAAAAACAACAATCCGTAAAATAAATTAGATCCCAAGAAATCGTCTGGTACTGTTGAAACCAAACTTGTTTTAGATTTTATATACTTGAATTGTTCAGGAACAATGACCGTATTTTTTGACGCATTATTATTAGCCGTTCTAGTATCAGTAGGCCCTTCGAGAACAGTAATCATAATCTCAGGTGAACTGATGGTTTTATAGCTATTGGACTCCAAATCAAAATAACTAAACTGCAATGGTTTGATAGGGTAATTGCCTTTGTATTGTGGTACAATGGTGTAACTATCCGCGATTTTTCCTGTCATACCTGATAACGGCGTGTCTACTTTTTCAGTATGAACGGCATCATACATTTCTAAAGCATTTGGCACAACAGGTTTTGGTAAAGTGAAGAGTTTTAAATTTCCTTTTCCAGTAGCGCTAATAACCAAATCTAAACTTTCACCGTTTTTTAAACTTGTTTTACTTGGTGTTACTTTAAAATCAAAACGACCTACTGCTCCTGTAAAATCAGCTGGTTTTCCTGCTTCAGGAAGTGCTTTAACGTTAATTGTTTTACTACCCGCTGAAACATTTTTACTATCTTCTATAATCAGCTGACGGCCAAACATATCCCTACGATTTGATGGCAACTGCACATCAATATCTAAGCTCAAAGGTTCTATCTCAAGTTTTCCTGATTTTTGAGGATACAAAACGGTTTTTCGCAATACTGCATATCGATAACGTTCCCCTTTGAACATACCTTCTTCGACTGTTAATTGCTTGACATCAATGTTTTGAGACCAAAAGTTGTTGTATTTAGGCTTGCTAAGTTCTTTGAAATTAGTAATTCCAATGTTGTAACTAAAATACAGTTTATAAACCACCGTAATCGGTTCGTTGATATAAGGATTAGTTTTTGAAATTTCAGCAACTAAATACAGGTTATTATCTGCTGAAACGGGTGCGTTGTTGTCATTAGGATCTCTAGGTTGTTGAACAGCATCAGTTACATTGATTTTTATTGGTGTTGTTTTATATATTTTCCCTTCATATTCAATTGTAGCCGACTTGATAGTTATGACACCTTTTTGTGTAGGAACTAAAAAATAAGAATAGAATTTTTCAAAAGTGCTTCGCCCATTAATCCATGATTGACTTACAGATTGGCTAGGACCAGCAACAATATGAAAACCCTCAAAAGAAGGTTGATTGAAATTATCCCCATCAATATTCATAAAGAAATCAATACGCATGCGTTCGTTTAGTCCTAGCGTAGTTTTACTCACTCTGGCTTCAAACTGAACCTGAGCTATAATTGCTTGACAACTTAAAAGTATGAAGACTAAAAAATGTTTCATTTTATATTACTGTGACTATTTGTTTGTTTTGTTGTTGCTTTAACTTTACCAGTCTTTATCTGTATCTACTGGTTTACCTTTTACTTTATTAGCGTTTACTTTGCCTTGAATTTTCTTTTCTTCGTTATTTACTGCATCCAAAAGATTTTGTAAACGCTCTTTTGAAATTCCCCCAGGTGTAGGCTTAGGTTGACCATCTTTAGGTTTATCTCCTTTATTTGGATCTTTTTTGTCTTTATCCCCGTCTTTTTTATCCTTGTCTTTATCGCCTTTGTCGTCGTTCTTATCCTTATTATCGCCGTCTTTTTTGTCTTTGTTTTTATCGTCCTTCTTATCCTTGTCTTTATCTTTGTCTTT
>NZ_JBAWDL010000340.1:0-20820 GCF_049590715.1 Flavobacterium sp. | reverse complement strand
ATTGAACCTGAAGCAAAAAAATTAGCACAAATTAGAAACTTTATTGAGCATAAATCATTTAAAATTGTAGAATTTGGAGAAACAGGTTTATCCGACAACGAATTAACATATGTAATTACCCGAGATGAATTTGAGAGAAAAACTTTGAAATTAATTACTTTAATTAGAGCAAGTATGATTTATCTGTCTCTTGGAATTAATTTGGAGGAGAAAAAGAAAATAATATCCCAGCCAGCTTTACCGATTGATTTTATTGAATTGAGAGATGAATTGAAACGCTAGTAGCCAGCTGGTAACAGCTAGAGTTTCGTTGCGTGCGAAGCACGAACAATGAAACCCGTGTTGAACGGAACCGATTACACTTTCGTAACACTATGAGTTTATTGTTAAATTTTTGGAGAGAATATCAAGAGGATTTTTAGTCCTCTTTTTTTTTGTGGGTTGCCAAACTTGGATTTGACTTGTTTTTCTTCATTAGTAAACACAAGAGCGCTTGGCCATTGTTTTATAGGAGTCAAAAGAATATAAATAATTGCTAAATTTAGAACTTCAAAACAAAAGGATAGTTCCACTTTCTATAGGTGCATTTTCATCATGAAAATTTACATGCACGAAATCGCAACTATTCTAATACAAAACCGTTGACAACAATTTGAACTCCCCGAATGAAAAACCTACTAATTGAATCCATTTCAAAATATATTACATTAAATTTAGATGAGGAAAATTTAATTGAAAGTTTCTGGATAAAAAAGACTCTTCATAAAGGAGATTATTTGCTAAGAAATGGTAAAACTTGCAGAACTGATAATTTTGTAGTCAGTGGAACTTTAAAAGCTTTTTACATAAATTCTAAAACAGGAAAAGAAGAAATACTCTATTTTGCAATTGAAAATTGGTGGGCGACTGACATTGAAAGTTTTCAAAAACAAAAACCTTCGATTTATAACATTCAAGCAATTGAGAAAACTGAATTATTACAGATTCATTACGATTCTTTTCAAGAAATGTTAAAACAAATTCCAAAATTGGAGCGCTTTTTCAGAATCATCCTTGAAAATTATTTAAGTAGTTTACAAAGAAGAATAATTGAAGATAATGTACTAAATGCAGAACAACGATATACTAATTTTACAGAAAATTATCCAAAAATAGTAGCTAAAGTGCCCCAATACTTAATCGCTTCTTACCTAGGTATTACAGCTGAGTTTTTAAGCAGGATTCGAAAAAAAACATAAGCCATCTTAAACTAGGTCAATATTTTTCTCTATTTTGATAACGAACTTTGTGCCATCATTCAAAATTTTATAAAAAATGAACAAAGTACTTATCATTAACGCAAGTGTACGAAATGAAAAATCACACAGTCGAGAATTAACAAAACTATTTACCGAAAACTGGAAAAAGAAAAATCCGAAAGACATATTTTCCTTTCGAGAAGTTGGACTAAAGGAAATTCCTGCAATAAATGAAAAATGGATTGGAAGTGCATTTATCGATCCAAAAAAAAGAACTAAAGAAAATCAGTCTGGGGTTGAATTTAGCGATCTGTTGGTTAACGAATTTAAAGAGCATAATATATATGTTATTGGGACTCCTATGTACAATTGGTCAATTCCAAGTGGTTTAAAATCATATATCGACCAACTTATGCGAATAAATGAAACTTGGAAATTTCGTTCAGGGAAACCAGATGGAGATTATGTAGGCCTTTTAAACAACAAAAAAATGTTTATTTTATCAAGTCGAGGCGATACATCTTATGGAGAAAATGAAAAAAATGAGCATATGAATTTTCAAACTACTTACCTTAAATTTGTGTTCGGAATAATGGGAATAAAAGACGTTACCATAATTTCATTAGATAATGAAGAATTTGGAGGAGAAATATTTGAAAACTCCAAAAGAAAAAGTTACCAAGAAATTGAAAGAATTTAAAAAAAAAATCTTTCCAACTAGCTAAAACAAGAGTTAAATGAATCAAATATTACAATCCGAGTCGAATGAACTTGATAGAATCCTTGAAAAAGTTAAAAATCAAAGCGTTGATTATCTCTCAAGTATTAACAAAAGACCTACTTCAACAAAACTGGTAATTCAAAGTAAAAGAAAACTAAATAATGCTGGAATTGGAACTGATGAAGCTTTGGACTTATTCAATAAAAGATTTGAACCGATAATGGTTTCGTCTTCTGGTCCAAGATTTTGGGGATATGTTACTGGAGGTTCAACACCAGCTTCAATAGTTGGAGATTGGTTAGCAACTATTTATGACCAAAATCCCCAAAGCCTTAATGGACAAGGAGATATTTCAGCAAATATTGAATTAGAGACTATCAACTTACTTTTAGACTTATTTGAATTACCAGATACCTTTTTAGGTGGTTTTGTAACTGGTGCTACTATGTCAAGTTTTACTTGTCTTGCAGTTGCACGTCAATGGATAGGAAAAGCTTATAGGAAAGATTTTGCAAAAGATGGCATTACAGAGAAAATAAACATCTTGACTGCAACGCCACATTCTTCTGTAATAAAATCTCTTGCACTTTTAGGTATGGGAAGCAATAACATAGTAAAAGTCGATACAATTGAGGGCAATAGAGAGGCGATTTCAATTACCGATTTAGAAAGAAAAATTAAAGTACTCAATGGACAACCATTTATTCTGGTAACAAGTGGAGGAACAGTTAACACAGTTGATTTTGATGATTTTATTGCAATTAATAAATTAAGAGATAAGTATACATTTTGGTGGCATATAGATGCTGCTTTCGGTGGTTTTGCGGCTTGTTCTAATAGTCATAAACATTTACTCAAAGATTGGGAACATTCTGATAGCATTACTACTGATTGTCATAAATGGTTAAATGTTCCTTATGAGAGTGCTGTTTTCTTTGTAAAAGAAGAGCATAAAATATTACAGGCTGAAAGCTTCCAAAATTCTAATGCACCCTATCTTGGAAATCCATCAAATGATTTTAATTACCTCAATTTTCTACCTGAAAATTCAAGAAGACTCAAAGCCTTACCAGCTTGGTTTACTCTTACCGCATATGGGAAAGAAGGATACAAAAATATCGTAGAAAATTGTATTTCATTAGCTAATGTTCTTGGAGAGTATATTGAACAAAGTGAAAAATTTGAATTATTAGCACCTGTAAGATTAAACAATATAGTATTTACTTTGAATGGAAAAGAAAATCAAGAAAAAGTACAGACGTTTTTAACTACCCTAAACGAAACTGGAAAGGTGTTTATGACACCTACATTTTTTGATACTAAAAAAGGAATTAGAGCTTCATTTGTAAATTGGAGAACAACTAAAGATGATATCACGTCAGTATTTGATGAAATGAATAGAATAATAGAAATAATATGAATAAATCCCAATGGCTCAGTTTTGTCTTCAATAGTTAGGCAGGTATTTGCCTATGACGACAACAGTAAGCAAATATTTTAAACAAAAAGTTGTAGTGGCAAAAATTCCTAATATTAAACTACAAAACCTCGTTTATCCAAATGGTTCAGGATAAACGAGGTTTTTAAGTTTTAATAATTTCCGTAAAACAGGAATTATATCTCCAAACTACTTTTTTGGATAGCATGAAAACCAACGGATTTTACTTTATTTTCGATTTCGTGTATGTCAATTATTTTGGTAGAAAATACAGTGAATTCACGTGGGAAAATAAGATTGTTTACAGTAACTTGGTTTATGCCGTCTATTTCTAATAGACTATTTTTAATTGTTATTAAATCTGAATCTTCTTTGGCATTTGTTCCAAAAACTCTTCCTTGATTTCCAGGGATGATATTATCTGATATTAAGCTCATGATGGTTTATTTTAAGATTATATTAATCTGTTTATATAACCTTAAATTTAATCATTTAATCTTTTAAAATCAATTAATTAAGATTCCTTTTAGATTTAGGATGTCTATTTAGCTTTATTTTAAGAGGTTGTTTTCTAATGTTGACGCCATGCTATCCCATTTGTTGAGATTGGTAAAGTAGCTTTCTTTGTATTTTGAAATAATAAATTGGTACTTCTCCTGAAATTCAGGTGTCATGTCGTAATTCCATTTATCATCTCTAAATACGGTTTCAAAATTAAACACATTGCCCACAAGGTTTTTATAATCTTGTACCAATTCTTTATGGGAGTTCATTTTTAGAATAGGAGCAATTTCGTTGTTATAGAATACCATAGCGGTTTCGTTGATGGCAAGTCCTTTGGGTAACCATTTATTATCTTTTGACTCGCCTTCATACTTAAAAAAATCATTGATGAGTTTGTCCCAAAAGAAATAAGGTAAATCTACATTTTGGTCGTGGTCATATGCAGGATCATTATTGAGTTGGTAGTTGGGTATCATGGAGGAATTAAACAAATACCAGTCGGCATCCATGATGAGGTGGAGAAGTTTTCTTGTTTTTAGTTTGTTTAACCAAGTTTTGTAGTGCACAGGTCCTTCCGGAAAAAGTCCCAAATCGATTACCATTTCGCTGATTTCCTTTCCTTTTTGAACGTGTAATATGGGTGCTACATGATAACCCCAGTCTATTGTGCCAGTAGGAGAAAGCTTTTTGGTATCGGTAAACGAAATTAATTCGGAACTCGAACTCGAATACAATCCAGGGGAAAAGGTCCAAATTTTCGACGTAGTTACCCCATTTGACAAGAGCAACATATAAATATAATGCGATACATTGTGACAATTAGCCTGTTGGTATCCATACGGTAATCCAGCATTCAAAACTAGTTGAAATAGTTCGTCTGCTCTTTTTTGGCTGATAAGAGTTGCTTTGCCAACGGTTTCTAAAGGATGTTTTGTGTTAATGACAAAAAAATATTAAGATTAAACTACTGGTATCACATCGACTTCTACTTTTACTTTGTGTTCACCTGAACTAAAGATAATACCCTTTAGCGGGGAAACATCGGCAAAATCTCTACCATACGCAGTGATGATATGTCTTTGTCCGGGGATCATATTATTGGTTGGATCAAATTCGCACCAACCCATTTCAGGAATATATACGGATATCCACGCATGTGAGGCATCAGATCCTTCTAATTTAGGTTTTCCTTTAGGTGGTAAGGTTTCGATATATCCACTTACGTACCGCGCAGGAATACCCATGCTTCTTATACATGCAATGGCTAAATGTGAAAAATCTTGACAGACGCCTCTTCGTTCTCTAAGGACGGTTTTAATTGGAGTATTGATATTTGTTACCCCTGATTTGAATTGAAAATCGGTAAATATTTTTTTTATTAAATTCAAAACTCCATTAAAAAGGGATTCGTTCGGAATTAAACAGGTTTTGGCAAAATCCTTAACTTCTTCGT
Source organism: Flavobacterium sp. (assembly GCF_049590715.1). Classification (GTDB taxonomy): domain Bacteria; phylum Bacteroidota; class Bacteroidia; order Flavobacteriales; family Flavobacteriaceae; genus Flavobacterium. The sequence goes on along the minus strand of NZ_JBAWDL010000340.1, from coordinate 15,466 downwards.
CCCAAACCACATACTGACTTGGTAATTGATACAATAACAACTCGGCTCTTAGTTTTGAACTCGCATTTATTTTAGCCGTTGTTTCAATACAGCTAATTGGGTTGTAGGGTCGTACAGCATTATTTAAAACCTCAATTTCACTTGAAACCACAACTTTGAGTGTGGTATGTGCTTGATGAATGGAAAAATAATGCTGGATGTTTCCAAAATAATCCTCCCGACTGTATATTTTAGATGGTTTTGGCTCAATTTCTATTTTGAAATTTTGACAAACTTGGTTGGCCGAGTTTCGGGGTTGTAAACACAAGACACTCTGGTAATTGTGAACTGCGTTTACATAAGTATATAGGGTTTGATGTTTTAATTTATATTTCATCTGAATTCATTGTATCTAGGGTATCTAATATAGAATGTTGTATAACAGAGTGGTTAAAATACAAACTGGCTAGATTTGTCGAAACGCTAGCAGTAAGATTATACACCTTGGTCAATGTTTCGTTTAAATTTGTTCGTATTAAGCTAACTTCGTCGTATTGTGTTAAGCTATCCGCATCTATTAGTTTTACAATGGTATTGGCTTCTAAAACGGATTTTTCAGCTATACTCAATTGATTTGGCTCGATAGATTTGGGTAAAATGGATAAAAAGAATGATAATCTGTCTAATAAAAAGCTCAAGGTATAAGGTAGATTTTTTTCTAAAAAAATCATGTTTATAACTGCTTTTAGATTAAGATGGGACTTATAAATGTTTCTATATTGTGCTAATAAATTATGATTTTCTAAAATGGCTTCCATTAGTAAATCTTCAACATCGTCATCGTTTTTAAATTTAAAGGTCGATTGAAAAACAGCAATTAGCGAAAGAATTCGTTCCACATTTTTACCTGATTCTAATAAATAAAAACCATTATCACGAGGCAGTGTTTCATAAATATTCCCGTAAAAAGAAAACAAACGAATATGCAATTTGTCTAAGGAATGATTGGCTGTATTAGCATTAGTTGTGGCTGGATTTTTAAGTCCAATCATACTTTCTTCGACTAAATTGATAATACGTCGCGTATCATGATTCCATTTTTCACTGACTTGATTAATGGTGTTTAGTAATGCTTGAATATTATAGGTTACCGAACCCACTTTTTTAGGATCACTAATTAAACTCAGTAGTTCGATAATTGGATTTTCAAAAATAGCATCATTCGATGGCAGGTTTTCATCTTCTTTATCTTCGTAGATATTGCCTGCAAAGCCCGGATAGGTTTGGGTCAAATGCGTTAATGATTTTAATAGAACGACTAGAAATTCAGGTTGACCGTTTTCTTTATTATTATAAACGTTTTCATTGAGGCGACTTATAATAATTTTTAAAAAACTACGGAGTGCCATGGTTCGTTCGCACATGCGACCTACCCAAAATAAATTTTCGGCATTGCGACTCGTTAATGAATTGCTGAGTTGGTTGTTTGTGTTTTTTCGTTCAACTAGATTCTGATTGACTTCATTTAAAGTATCGGTAATGATCCAAGTATCTTTTGAAAGTCCGCCTAAATGATTTGAAATTTCAAATTTTCCTTTGATGTAAGCACTTCGCGTTAAGCCACCGGGCATTACTTTGTATTCGTTTCCATCAAAAATGATAAAGGCACGCATGGCTGCAAATCTTGGAACTAATTTTCCATCGATAAAGGATGGAGTAGTGGAGAGGCTAACTTCTTCTTGAGCCACAAAATCTTTTGGACTTTGCAGAATCATTTCTTTTAATTCTTTTATTTGCTTCTCATTTAAGAGACGTCCATAGATGGATCTAAAACCGAGTTTTCTATTGGTTTTCTTTACAATTAATTTGGGTAAATTGTTCAATACAAAGGTTAATTCTTTCTTTTGTCCACACCACCACGTAGCGACTGAATTGATTAATAAAGGCTCTTTTAGCAAAAACTTACAAGCATTTTGCATAAAAGCCATAAGTCCGTAATTTTCTAAAACGGCTGTTCCGGGGTTATTTAATACGGCTACATTTCCTAAACGAATGACTTGTAGCAAGCCAGGAATTCCAATTAAAGAGTCTCTTTTTAACTCTAAAGGATCACACCAAATATCATCTAGTCTTTTTATAATCACATCGACACGTTCGAGTTGGTCAATGGATTTTAACCAAACAAAACCATCGCGAACTACTAAATCTGTTCCTTGTACCAGTGTGTATCCCAAATGAGACGATAGATAAACGTGTTCAAAATAACTTTCGTTTCCTGGTCCTGGTGTTAAGAAAACAACGTTTTGGTTTTCATTGGAATTGTTTCCTAATGATTCTACAGCATTTTGTAAATTACTGAAATAGGGAGCTAGCCTACTGCGGTGTATTTTTTTATTGAATTCAGGTAAAACCTTACTCATCACAATTCGGTTCTCAAGAGCGTATCCTGAACCAGAGGGAGATTGTGTTCTAGTATCCAAGAGCCACATTTTTCCATCAGGACCACGAGCCAAATCACAAGCTAGGTTTAAGAGCTGCGTACTTAATTTTTGTTGGATATCAAAGCAAGGCAAAAGCAATCCATTGTTGTCAAAAACTAATTCAGCGGGAATAATGCTGTTTTTTAAAAGTTCCTGTGGGCCATAAATATCTTTTAAAATTAAATCTAATAGAGTAGCCCTTTGTTTTAATCCTTTTTCAATGGTTTCCCACTCTGATTTATGAATCAAGAACGGAATGGGGTCTAATTTCCATTGTCGATTTCCTTCATTATTAGAATCGTAAACATTGTACGTAACGCCGTTTTCTTTCAGCTTTTTTATGATTTCCTGATTGCGAAACTCTAATTCTTCTAATCCAATAGATTCTAAAGTATTAAAGAATTTTTGCCAATAGGGTTTTACTTGACCGTTACTGTCAATAACTTCATCATAAGAATTGATGGTTTCTTTGTACGAATTGAGTAATCCTAATGTAATATCTTGAATCATTTGTTAATTGTAAATGAATAGCATTTTTTGTAATTGGCAAAATAAAGCCTTTTGAAGAGAACAACAATGTAATTATTCTATTCTTTTGCTTTCCAATAATGTCTTAAATCCAAAGTGTAAGGGTATTCAGGGTTAATAAGTTCGATGGGCGTATCCAGTCTAAGATCTGATTTAGACTCGACTAAAAAACGAGATGTTGCCGTGCTATTTGCAATCATTTCTTTTTCTTTATTTACATCTTCCAATGCAGAAGATGGGGTATGACCAAAATCCCAAAAACGACTTAGTTTTCGTGATTCCGCTTCAAAACTATTTACAGGGAAAGTATCAAAACTCCTTCCGCCAGGATGGGTTACAAAATAGGTGCAACCACCAATTACTTTATTATTCCACGTATCCACTAAATCAAAAACAAGAGGAACATCGATTCCAATATTAGGGTGTAATGCCGATGGCGGATTCCATGATTTGTATCGAATACCGGCTACATATTCTCCTTTAGTTCCTGTGCTTCTTAATGGAATTCGGCATCCTTTGCATAATAAAATATGACGTTCGGGTACAATTCCAGAAACTTTTACTTGCAAACGTTCCAATGAGGAATCTACAAATCGAGAGGTTCCAGAGCTAGACAATTCTTCTCCCAATACATGCCAAGGCTCAATACCCAATCTAATTTCTAATTGAATGTTATCAATAGTCAGGTTACCATGATGCGGATATCTAAATTCGAAGAAAGGATCAAACCAAGAAATATCAAAATTATAACCAGCATCTTTTAAATCTTTCACCACATCAATCATATCCAGATAGGCAAAATGTGGTAATAGAAATTTATCATGCAACTCGGTTCCCCAACGGATTAATTTTTTCTCGTAGGGTTCTTTCCAAAATTTAGCGACCAAAGAACGCACTAATAAATTTTGAACCAAATTCATGTGTTTGTGAGGAGGCATATCAAAAGCTCTTAATTCTAGTATTCCCAAACGTCCTGTTGAGGAATCAGGAGAAAATAATTTATCGATACAAAACTCCGTTCGATGGGTATTCCCAGTAATATCCGTCAATAGATTTCGGAATATTCGATCGACCATCCAAAAAGGGACTTCTTTGTCTTTTGGTATTTGTTCAAAAGCAATTTCCATTTCGTACAGGCGTTCGTCTCGACCTTCATCAATACGCGGTGCTTGACTCGTAGGACCAATAAAAGGCCCAGCAAAAAGGTAACTCAATACCGGATGATGTTGCCAATAGGTAATTAAACTTCGTAATAAATCAGGTCTTCTTAATAACGGGCTGTCTTCGGGTCTTTCTGCGCCTAAAGTTACGTGATTCCCTCCACCAGTTCCAGTATGACGACCATCAACCATAAATTTATCAGTTCCCAAACGAGATAGAAAAGCTTCTTCATAAAGTGCCGTTGTATTATCTACAATCTCTTGCCACGATTTGGCTGGATGTACATTCACTTCAATAACGCCAGGGTCAGGCGTCACCATCATTTTCTCAACTCTGTAATCGGTCTTTGGTTGATATCCTTCAATTCTGACAGGCATTTGTAATTTTTCGGCAGTGATTTCTATCGAAGTAATTAAGTCAACATAGTCTTCTAAATAATCCGTGGGTGGCAGAAAAATATACAACATCCCATCGCGTTCTTGAACGCACATTGCTGTAATGAAAGTATCAACTTCAAATAGTAGCGAATCTACTTCCGTTAGGTCTTTCTTTTTGTCCTCTTTTTTGGATAATACTTTTTTGAAGGAATCAAAAATCTTTGAAATAGTTCCGTAACGCTTTTTTACTTTTTCATCATAATCTCCTAAAGCAGGTAAATCTTCAAATAAACTTCGATCAACAACTGTTTCTCTTTTGTTTTTAGAAGTCTTTGGGAGTGAATCCAAAGGCAAACGCAAACCAATTGGTGAATTCCCAGGAATTAAAAAGCAATTGCCTCTTCTGAATTCCCAAGCACAACTTTCCCAATTGTCTGCGGTATAATTTTTTCGAATGGGCAAAACAAATCCTGAGGGATTATTTAAGCCTTTTTCTAAAACTTTAGCGAGATTATGTCGCTCCATTGAATCTTTTAAATTGACTTTCAATGGGTCTAAATTCACAGGAAGTTTCCCTTCTTCAAGCGCCCAATAAATGGGGTCTTCGTAGGTAGGTAAGATGTTTTTAGTATCGATTCCTAAATATTTGGTCAATTCTTCAGTGAATTTTTCAGCATCGTGAAAATTAAATTCTGTTTCGCCTTCTTTGGCTACTAAAGCATCATTTTTCCATAAAGGAAATCCATCTTTTCTCCAGTACAAACCATATTGCCAACGAGGAAATAATTCACCAGGATACCATTTTCCTTGCCCAAAATGCAATAAGCCACCGTGTGCAAATCGTTGTTTTAGACGAAGTGCTAAATCGTATGCTAATTTTCGTTTCAAAGGACCATCGGCAGCAGTGTTCCATTCGGCTCCTTCAAAATCATCAATAGAGATAAAAGTTGGTTCACCACCCATTGTTAAACGAACATCACCTTCAATTAAATCTTTTTCAACAACATTTCCAACGGCCATGATATCTTCCCATTGTTTGTCAGAATAAGGTTTGGTTACTCTAGGGTCTTCATGAATACGGGTTACTTTATTTTCAAATTCAAAACTCACTTCACATTTTTCAGTCGCACCAGTTACAGGTGCAGCACTTTCATAATGTGGCGTACAACATAACGGGATATGGCCTTCACTAGCAAAAAGCCCTGAGGTAGGATCGAGTCCAATCCAACCAGCACCTGGAAGATAGACTTCAACCCAAGCATGTAAATCAGTAAAATCATTCTCAGGTCCTGAAGGGCCGTCTAGTGATTTGATATCCGGTGCTAATTGTACGATATATCCAGAAACAAATCGGGAAGCTATACCAAAGTGGCGCAAAATATGAATGAGTAGCCAAGCAAAATCCCTGCATGAACCACTTTTAATTCGTAATGTTTCTTCAGGTGTTTGCACGCCAGCTTCCATTCGAAGATTATACGTAAGTGTTTTATATACCTCTTGGTTCAGATACACTAAAAAATCATTAATTTCTATGGCATCATTTAATTTGATGTTCTCCATAAATTTTAAAAATATAGGACTCTCTTCGCTTAATTTTAAATAAGGAATTAATTCTTGTTCGAGTGTTTCTTCATATTTAAAAGGATACTTTTGAGCATATTCTTCCACAAAATAATCAAAAGGATTAATGACTTGAAGTTTTGCAATGACTTCGACTTCGACTTTTAATTCTTGGATTTTGTCAGGAAAAACAATTCTTGCTTGGTAATTCCCAAAAGGGTCTTGTTGCCAATTGATAAAATGATTCTCTGGACTTATTTTAAAAGTATAGCCCTCAATCTGAGTTCGAGAATGTACGGCTGGTCTAAGTCTAAAAACATGAGGAAACAATTTAACGCTTCGGTCAAATTTGTAGGTAGTTTTGTGAGAGATGGCTATTTTTATTGACATAAAAAATATTTTTTTGTAGCGTTATTGAGTATATACAAATATTGAAAAAAAATCTGTATTTATGGCTTTTTGGTGAGGATAATTAAGGTTTTTATGGGTTGGTTTAGTGAATTTTATTGTTTTTTTAATATTTTGTTGATAATTCGTTAATATGATTTTTTTAACGTGTATTATTTATTGAATGTGCGTTTTTGAAATATTGGAGCAAAAAAAAACCGCTTCAAATACAATTTGAAGCGGTTTTTTAATCAGTTATTTAAGGAAACTAATACTTAGTCATTATAAACATTTGAACCGTGTTCATGAATGTCTAATCCGTCAATTTCTTCTTCTTTGGTAACTCTTAATCCCATCGTTTTCTTCAAGATGAATAAAATTACGAAAGCAGTTCCTGCAGCCCAAGCACCAATACTGATAACACCAGTTGCTTGTACAATTAATTTGTCAATTCCACCACCGTAGAATAATCCACCATCGGTAGCAAAGAAACCTACTAATAAAGTTCCTAGCGCACCACATACTCCGTGTACAGATACTGCTCCTACTGGATCATCCACTTTTAATTTTTTGTCGATAAATTCTATTGAGAAAACAACGGTTACTCCACAAATAAGTCCGATGATGATGGCTCCCAGTGGACTAACTGCTGCACATCCAGCAGTAATACCTACTAATCCAGCTAATACTCCATTTAATGTCATTGAAATATCTGGTTTTCCGTATAGTTTCCATGAAAGGAATAAAGCAGCAATTGCTCCAGCAGCTCCAGCTAAGTTTGTAGTAATGATTACTCCTGTTACTGCTATTGCGTTATCGCCAGTAATTGCTAATTGAGAACCAGGATTAAATCCAAACCATCCTAACCATAAGATGAATACCCCTAATGCACCTAACATAATATTGTGACCAGGTATCGCATTTGATTTTCCATCCGTATATTTTCCAATTCTAGGACCTACTAATGCAGCAGCTACAAATGCAGCCCATCCACCTACAGAGTGTACTACTGTAGAACCAGCAAAATCAGTGAATCCCATTTGTGCTAACCAACCATCTCCATTCCATACCCAGCTTCCTGAAATAGGATAAATGATTAATGTCATTAATAATGAGAAGATTAAATAAGTAGTAAATTTTGTTCTCTCAGCGATAGCTCCTGAAACAATTGTAGCAGCAGTAGCAGCAAAAACAGTTTGAAAAAATAAGCTGTGCATATCAGCCGCACTATCAAAAAGAAAAAATTGACTTGGATCTCCAATAAGACCACCTATTGATTTTCCGTACATGATTGAGTAACCTACCGCCCAAAACACGACGCTACCAATACAGAAATCCATTAAATTTTTCATGATTATATTTCCAGCGTTTTTTGATCTAGCAAAACCAGCTTCAACAAGTGTAAAACCAGCTTGCATAAAAAACACTAATATCCCGCAGATCACTACCCACATTAAGTCTATAACAGCATTCGTATCCATAATATATATTTTAATTAATTATTGTAAAGTTTTCTAGTTCACAGCGTCGTTGCCATTTTCTTTTGTTCTAATTCTGTATGTATCAATCACGTCCATGACAAATATTTTACCATCACCTACCATTCCGGTATACGCTGATTTTAAGATAGCTTCAATGGTTACATCTAAAAATGGATCTGAAACGACGATAGAGATGTATCTTCTTTGAATGTCTGAGGTACTATAAGTGATTCCTCTATATACATGACCTTCTTTTTCGTTTCCAACTCCTGTTACATCCCAATAGGTAAAGAAATTTACTCCTACTTCATGTAATGCTTTTTTTACATCAGAAAATTTAGATTTTCTAATAGTTGCTTCAATTTTTTTCATGTTTAATTTGTTTTTGAAATTAAGGGTTATTACTTCTTTTTTTGGTAATAAAGCATTGGTAAGTGTTGTTGCTTTATTGTTAGTTTTTCAATTGTTTTTAGCGAATTTATTAACTTTTTTCAATGAGAAATAAGATTTGATATACTATTTGTTAAATTTAGAAACGATTTATTAATATTTTAAAATCGACACTAAATAATAAGTAATTAGTAGTTTTAGTAGATTAAAAATGCGATTTTAATAATTGATTATTTATGTATATCCCTATTTTTTACAAGGTCTATCGGTTTTTCAATATTCTAAAAACTATTTTAAATGCTATTTTTATATTTATATTTTACTTACCCCCTATTTTATATAGGGGTATTTGTTTTTTTCTTTATTTATTGTTTTTAATGTAATGTTGGAGTATCGTTTGGTATTTCGAATGTAGAAGAAAGGTATTTTTTGAAGAATTGAGTGGTTTAAAAAGCAGGATTGCAATTTATTTTTTAATTTTTGTAAGGAACTCGTTTTAATACTGTCAGATTAATAAATATCTATTTTTTGAGATGAATTAAAACCAAAAATAAAAGTTAAACGTATCTCTATTTATATTCTAGATTGTATTTTTGATAGAATATTAAAGGACTACTAAATAAGACACTATATAATGGACAAAACCTATTACGACCCAGCTGACCTGAAAAAATTTGGTAAAATATCCGATTGGAACGAAGAACTAGGAGATAAGTTTTTTGATTACTACGGAAAAGTATTTGAAGAAGGCAGTTTGTCAGCACGAGAAAAATCATTAATCGCTTTGGCGGTTTCTCATACCGTTCAATGTCCCTATTGTATTGATGCTTATACAGGCGATGGACTTAAACGAGGGATTACCAAAGAAGAAATGATGGAAGCCGTACATGTAGCAGCAGCTATTCGGGGTGGGGCAACTTTAGTACATAGTGTACAAATGATGAATAAATACGATAAATTATCAATGTAAAAAGAGGTTTTATGAAGCTAAGATTCTGAGATTTTAAATGTTGTATCAAGTAATTGAAATTTCATTTTACTAAAAATAGCAGAATCTTATAATTTTCGTAGTACCTCAGAACCTAAATCTCTTAGCTCCTTTAACAATGCTCAAATCCTTACACGCCAAACACAGCGAACTCTCTAAAACCGAAAAACAACTCGAGATTCTTTCGACAGGAATTTTTCAAGATGGAAGTCTGCCTACTTTCGCTGAAAAAATAAAAAAATCAGGAGCTTTTCCTTTACAACCTAAAAAAATAGAAATCCTCCAAATCAACGTTGGGTATATGTGCAATCAGGTTTGTGCACATTGTCATGTGGATGCAGGGCCTGATCGAAAGGAAATCATGACGGTCGAAACGATGCAACAAATTTTGGACGTTCTTAAAACCAGTGATGTAAACACCTTAGATTTAACGGGTGGTGCGCCTGAGATGAATCCTAATTTCCGTTGGTTTGTGGAAGAAGCTTCTAAACTAGGAGTAAAGGATTTTATCGTTCGTTCTAATCTGACGATTATTTTAGCCAATAAAAAATACCACGACCTCCCTGAGTTTTTTGCCAAACACAACATACATGTGATTTCGTCTTTGCCATTTTACAAAAGAGAAAAAACGGATAAACAACGAGGTGATGGAGTTTTTGATAAATCCATTCAAGCGTTACAAATGCTGAATAAAGTAGGCTACGGGAAAGAAGGAAGTAGTTTAAAACTCGATTTGGTCTACAATCCATCGGGTGCGTTTTTGCCAACAGATCAAAAAGCATTGGAAAACGATTTCAAAAAAGCGTTGAAAGAAGATTTTGATATCGATTTTAATTCGCTTTTTGCTATTACGAATCTGCCTATTTCTCGTTTTCTGGATTATTTGATCGCCTCAGATAATTATGAAGATTATATGTATGCTTTGGTCGAAGCCTTTAATCCTGTGGCTGTCGCCAATGTGATGTGTACCAATACGATTTCGGTCAGTTGGGATGGCTGGTTATACGATTGTGATTTTAACCAAATGTTAGCATTAAAAGTCGCTTCAAAAGTAAAACATATATCCGATTTCAATCAAGAAATTTTAGAGGATAGAAACATTATTATTTCCCAACATTGCTACGGTTGTACCGCTGGAGCGGGGAGTAGTTGTCAAGGAACAGTGGTCTAGTGTAACCGCAAAGATTCGCTAAGTTTATTTGATAGCGTCTTAGTTGAAATGTTTCAAATACAAATTAAGTTAAAACACCAATAAAAGAGTATTAAATTTCTTTACTTTCTAAAATCAGTGTTCCAATAAAACATAAAAAAATGAACATAAAAATAATAAATGAAACGGTTGCTTTTTTACAATCGAAAGGCTTTACCACACCAGAATTCGGAATCGTACTAGGCACTGGATTAGGACAACTCGTTGATCATATCCAAATAGAAAAACAAGTCGATTATAGTGATATTCCACATTTTCCTGTTTCTACAGTCGAATCTCATTCGGGTAAATTGATTTATGGAACCTTAGAAGGGAAAAAAGTAGTCGTAATGCAAGGGCGTTTCCATTTGTATGAAGGCTATTCGTTGCAAGAAATTACTTTTCCTATCCGAATCTTAAAAGCGTTAGGTATTCAGCAGTTGTTGATTTCAAATGCGGCTGGAGCAATGAATTTGGATTATAAAAAAGGAGATATGATGTTGATTGACGATCATATCAACTTACAAGGAGGTTCGCCATTAGCATTCAAAAATGTATCTGATTTTGGAGACCGATTTGTAGATATGAGCGCACCTTATGACACAGAAATGAACAAAAAAGCTTTGGCTGTTGCCAAAGAAAACGGAATCGCACTACACAAAGGAGTTTATGTAGGTGTTGTAGGCCCACAATTAGAAACCCGTGCCGAATACCGTTATTTGCGAACTATTGGTGCAGATGCTGTAGGAATGAGTACTGTACCTGAAGTAATAGTAGCCAATCACTTGCGTTTGCCAGTTATTGCCGTTTCGGTTTTGACAGATGAGTGTGATCCTGATAATTTAAAACCCGTAAACATTGCCGAAATAATCGCTATTGCTGGACAAGCTGAACCTAAAATGGTCACGCTTTTTAAGGGTTTGATAAGGGGTTAAGAGTTATGTGTTAGGAGTTACTTGTTTATAAGTGCTATTGAATAAGTATAATTTCCTAACTCACCTTTCCTAACTTCCACCCCTTAATCCTTAACATATAACGGATAATCCATAACTTGAAAAAAAATTATGAGCTACTTAAACGCGACAAATGATCTATACAAACAAGCTGCCTTAACACCTGATGTGGGGCTTTGCTGTACTACAACACCTATTTGGAAATTTCCAGGATTGGAAATCCCCATGATCATGCAAGAGATGAATTACGGTTGCGGAAGCACCATCTCGGCACAAGATTTAATTAATAATCCCAAAGTCCTTTACGTAGGCGTAGGAGGCGGAATGGAATTACTACAATTCTCTTATTTCTCTCGTCAAAAAGGCGGAGTCGTAGGCGTAGATGTAGTCGATGAAATGCTCGAAGCTTCACGCAAAAACTTCCTTGAAGCCGAAAAACAAAATGATTGGTTCCAAAGTGACTTTATCGAACTCAAAAAAGGGGACGCTCTAAACCTTCCAATAGAAAACGAAAGCATTGATATAGCCGCTCAAAACTGCTTGTTCAACATCTTCAAAGCCGAGGATTTAAAGAAAGCCCTGCAAGAAATGTATCGTGTCCTAAAACCACACGGACGTTTGGTTATGAGCGATCCTACCTGTGAGCAACCTATGAACGAAGCTTTGCGCAATGACGACCACCTCCGTGCCTTGTGCTTGAGCGGGAGCATTCCTATTGCCGATTATATTAAAGCCTTGACTGATGTTGGTTTTGGAACTATCGAAATCCGTGGGCGTCGTCCATACCGAATTCTTGATCCTGAAAATTATCCAACCGATGAATTAATTTTTATCGAAAGCATCGAAGTCTGTGCCATCAAAGACCCAATGCCTGCTGATGGTCCTTGTGTTTTCACAGGAAAAACCGCTATTTATTACGGTAAAGAATCCTATTTCGACGACAAAAAAGGACATACTTTAATGAAAAACCAACCTCTAGCCGTATGCGATAAAACCGCTGCCGCCTTAACGAGTTTGGAACGCAAAGACATTTATGTTTCTGAGAGTACGTTTCATTATAATGGGGGAGGCTGTTGTTAGGTTTTTTGAGGAGCTGAGGTTCTAGGTGTTTAGGGAAAAGATTTTTAGGGATAAGGGATAAGAGATAAGAGGAAAGAGGCAAGAAATAAGAAACAAGAGAAAAGATATTTAGGAAATTGAATATTATTCAGATATCCAAAACTTAGATATTCTTCAATTTCTTGAATGTTTAAAAAATTAGCACCATAACATTTGGTGTTGTTAAGAACATCGCTCCCGCTTTCGGCTTTATCTCTTCGCTCCGCTACGAGGATATCGCCTCAATCGGGGGTAGAAAGGGAGATTTGTTTCTACAATATCTAGTTTCAGACTGATTAATAAGTGTTTTTTTATATTTAGCTTAATTAATTCACTAAATGATTATAGCACAAAGCTAACCGAATAATGGTGGATTGGAGCCATTTAATGGCTGGTATAAACGAGTTGTAGGTGGTTTTTCCAGAATTACTAAGAAAGCATTTGCTTGGTTACCAAAATTTGGTAACTTTACCAAAAATGAAGAAATCATGGGAAGAAATACATCAATATCATTAGGCAATCATTTCGAGAGTTTTATTGAAACAACTGTTTCGAAAGGTCGTTTCAGTAACGCTAGCGAAGTAGTACGCGCAGGGCTTCGACTTTTGGAAGAAGAAGAAAATCGTATAATTGTTTTACGTAATGCAATTCGTGAAGGAATTGAAAGTGGTAGAGCTGTCGACTTTGATTCAAAGAAACATTTAGAAACTCTTAAGTCCAGAAAAGGGAATGGCTAAATTTTACTTAACTAACAAAGCCGTTGAAGATTTAGGTGATATTTGGAATTATACAGTTGAGACTTGGTCTGAAAACCAAGCGGAGATTTATTACTCTTTACTCATCGATTCTTGTCAAGAGTTAGCGAATAAACCAAATCAAGGAAAATCATACGAAGTAGTTGAAAGGAATGTTTTAGGCTTTAAAACTGGACAACACCTAATATTTTATAGAATAGTAACCGAAAAGGAAATTGAAGTTGTTAGAATTATACATGGCATGATGGATATGAAAAAGCACCTATAATAGCTGTTTGGTAGCATGACTGGTTTTGCTTTTCTAAGTCGGAAAGTACTAAGTTCAAAATTTGATTATATTTACGACAATAATTTAAAAAGTCGCTACGTCTCCCGCTCCCCAAACTCTTCAGACTTTGAGGTAATTTTAAAATCGGTATTAAAACCTATAATTTTTCCTAAGTCTCCTGACTTTTGTACAAAACCTCATTGTTTATAAAATGCATTTTTTTCTTTGCGACTTAGTGCCTTTACGGTAAAAAAAAATGTAAGGATTATGAAAAGCTACCATCTATTTCTTTTTGAAAATTAGTAAAACGCTTAACATAAGTTTAGCATCCGTTTACAAACCAAACTGAAGTATCTCCCGTATATTAGTATAAAACAAAGAAATGATGAAAGCACTCTCTTATTTTGCCCTCTTATTTTTTATAATAAGTTGCCAAGCACAAACCAAACAATTATCACTGCAAGTCAAGCCAGGTAAAGCCGTTGCTGTTTTTGCCGAAGGTTGTTTTTGGTGTAGCGAACATGTTTTTGAAGCCGTATATGGTGTTGACGAAGCCGTTTCGGGTTATACTGGTGGAACGACTAAAAATCCAACGTATCATCAAGTCGGTTCCAATCAAACGGGACATGCAGAAGTCGTTGCTGTTTTTTATGATCCTAAAAAAGTGAGTTTTGCACAATTAGTAGATGCTTTTTTTGCATCGCAAGACCCCACTACTCCCAACCAACAAGGACCTGATGTAGGTTCGTCCTATCGTTCGATTGCGTTTTATAGCAATCTAGACGAAAAGAAAATCATTGATGATAAAATCAAAGCACTTACCGTTGCTAAAGTTTTTAGAAATCCTATTGTGACTGAGGTAAAACCCATTTCAGCTTTTTATGAAGCCGAAGCATATCACCAAGATTATGTAAAAAACAATCCGAATCAAGGATATGTGCAAGGAGTTTCTATACCGAGGTTTAATAAGTTTGTAAAGACGTATAAAGGAAAGTTGAAGTAGGGTTTAACCGCAAAGAAGACTAATTTTTTATTAAAATCATTCTTCCAATACATCCATTAATTCAAAATTTAACATCATGAAATCTTATATCAAAATTATTAGTTTACCACTTATGTTACTTGTTTTTATGGCTTGTATGCAGGCTAGTAAAAAAGAAACAGCCGCTATGGTTGAGAATAACAATCCGCCACAAGAAAAACTATCGCTTAACGATACTTCTTTGAAAAAAGTAGTAAAAACGGATGCCGAATGGAAGAAAGAATTGACTTCAACCCAATACCATATTTTAAGGGAGAAAGGAACAGAATACCCGTTTAAAAATCCTTATTATGACAATCATAAAAAAGGGTATTATTTCTGTGCGGGTTGTAAATTACCGTTATTTTCATCTGAAACCAAATTTGAGTCGGGTACAGGATGGCCTAGTTTTTATGATGTTTTAGACAAAAAAAGAGTCAAAGAGGTTGTAGATAAAAGTCTCGGAATGGTGCGTGGCGAAATCGTTTGTGCGCGTTGTGAAGGACATTTAGGACATTTGTTTGATGATGGGCCAAAACCTACAGGTTTGCGTTATTGTATGAATTCAGGAGCAATGTTATTTCTGGAGAAGTAAAGTTTATAAACATATAAGTTTTTTTTCTAAAAAAGTTTAAACCATTTAAGAAATTTAAGAGCATTTAAGTAACGGAGAGCAGAGAGGGGTTAAACATATAAGTCATGTAAGTTTCTAAGAAAAAAAGTTGGCTCTTCGCCTAAATTAGTGGAATTGTGTTTTTAGTCATTCCCTAAATAATATACCATTTTTATGAAATTCTCGGGATTCCTATAACCTCTTGCTCTGGATCTTGCCAATTGCATCACGCTATTCA
>NZ_JBAWDL010000339.1:0-1519 GCF_049590715.1 Flavobacterium sp. | reverse complement strand
TTCTGGTAATAATTCTACTTGTGGTTCTAGTATGATACTTTCAGCTGTTGATTGAAAATTTTCAGAGAAATAATTCAAATCAACACCCAAAATTTCTGCTAGACGACCAAAAGTGATAATGTCTGGCATTGATTCTCCACGTTCCCATTTTCCAACTGCTTGTGGGCTGATGAATAATTTTTCAGCCAGTTGGTTTTGAGTTATATTTATTTTTTTTCTTGCTTCGGTAATTTTATCACCAATTTTATTTGTCTTTTGCATACTAGTTTTTTTTAGATTAAACGACCTGACAAAGATACTTTGGAGGAATTTTTATAATTCAATAAGCCGCTTTACTATTAGTTGTAAACGCACTACTTATAGTTGTTATTTGGTAACTAATAGTAGTTTTTGAGCTAATTCTATAAATTTTAAGTCTTATTTGTCATCTAATCCTTTTCCTTCGAGAATTGCTTCCCTATATTTTTCAATTCTAGCTTCTCTAGTTTTGGATTGTTTGGCTTGAGAAAAATGCAATAAATAACCTCTTTGTCTTCCAGCTGTCAAGGCTTCAAAAGCAGTTTTTAATTCTGGTGATTCGTCCAATTTCTTTTGAAATTCATCTACAATAGTAAATTCTTGAGTCTTTTTTAAAGGAACTTCCACACCTGATTTTTCTACTTCGATTGCTTCAAAAATGTAGGTTTTGATGATTGATTCTAAAGCCACAATTTGATCCATACTGGTAAATCGAATTTGTCGTGCCGCTTGTACATTTTCTGTTTGTTGAATCAAAATTTTTTCAGTGTCTTTCAACAGTACGCCTTTGTGAAAAAGTAAAGCACAATACTCCTTAAATTCGTGAATCAATACCACATTCTTGTTTTGATAGGTATAACAAGGATGCATCCATTTGTAATCTTCATCTAGACCACATTCCAAACATATTTTTCTTAATAGCCGCATTTCTTCGTTCCACATTTTTGCTCTATCTAAAAATCGTTCAATAACTTTTGGGTTCATAGGATTCGGATTATGAGTTTGTTTTTCTGTTAACAGGTCTAAAATACCACGAAATAAGTGTTAAAATCAGTAATAAAACTGGTCCAAAAAGAGAAATAGCTTTATCTCCAACTGCAATATGAGAATAAACAGCGCCAGACATAGCAAAGAAAAAACCAGCATAAGCCCATTCTTTTAATAAGGGAAATTTTGGAATAAGTATAGCAATTACACCAAGTATTTTCCAGATTCCTAACAAAGTTAAAAGATAAATAGGATAACCCAATAACGTCATCATATCGACTTCTTCTTTCATCTGAATGAGTTGAACAATTCCTGTAGATGTCATTCCTAAAGCCAACCAGACGGTTGCTATCCAATAAATGATTTTGTTTCTTTTTGTCATCCTTTTTATTTTAATTGATTGATAGTTTCTTGTAATTTGTCGTGTGCTCTGTTGAGACCAAATTCAAAAGGTAATTTTAATATGGCATCACGAACTTCCACCGATTTATAAATCACATGCATAGTTAGGTTA
>NZ_JBAWDL010000338.1:0-2070 GCF_049590715.1 Flavobacterium sp. | reverse complement strand
TTATAACAACTTTACCGAGAAATATTTCGTCATTTTGGTTTATCATTTCCATTTTAGTATCAACTTTACTTTCTGAATTTTCCTTTTTTAAATTATTACAAGATAAACATGCAAGAATAAGTATTAGGTAATTTGCTTTCATATTTTAAATTGCCGATTCAGTTTTTTATTATTTTCTCTTCGTTTTTTCGAATATCCTTGCTAACGTTATCCCACTTTGAGATGGCTGGAAGTTCGTCAACGTTCAATTTTCGGCTTAACGAAAACTTGATGCGAAACGATAATTCCACTAAACTCCAGCTATATCAATACCGCTGTTATATGCCGTTTTTTATAGCACCCAACCGCCTTCAGTATTTTGTTTGTAATTACTTTTCGAATGTTCATAGACTTTTACGCCTTTATCAATTAAAGCTTTGTATTTTTTATGTTCTTT
Organism: Flavobacterium sp.; assembly: GCF_049590715.1. Classification (GTDB taxonomy): domain Bacteria; phylum Bacteroidota; class Bacteroidia; order Flavobacteriales; family Flavobacteriaceae; genus Flavobacterium. The sequence continues at coordinate 1,634 of NZ_JBAWDL010000338.1, read as the reverse complement.
CCAAAACAAAATATTTGTCATTTTTAAGTTCGGTAATTTTAAAGCAATTTCATATAGTTTGTCTAGCAATAAATTTTTATCTGATGTTTTAATATTTTCTGGGAATAAAAACAGTAGCTCTTCAAGATTTTCGAGAGATTTAATTTCTTTGATGTTTTCTATTTTTGATAAATTTTGAATTTGTATTTTTCTTAAGTTTTTTAATCCTTGAAAACTAGGCAAAGTATCCATAGTTGCTAAACCTTCAAAATGTAAAAAATTTAAATTGATAAGACCATTGAGAAAGTCATAATTTTCAATTTGTCTTACTCTACTTATGCCTAAATATTCTAAATTTTTTAATTCAGATAAAGATTCTAATGATTGATAACTTCCAAACATTAACTTTAAGAGCCTTAGTTTTTCTAAACTGCTAATCCAGTTTACATTTTTAAGTTTTACTCCCCTTAAATTCAGAGAACTAATTTGTGTCAAATATTTAATATTTTCAATTCCCTTTTTCATTCCATCTATGTTAAGAGTTTCTAAATTTTTAAAAATTCTGATGAAATCTATATTAATTGCTCTTGATTTTGTTTCGCCTAAATGAAGTTTAGTAAGTTGCGATAAGATTTCAATAGGTTTAAACTCTTTTGTTAAATATGAGTCTACTCCAAATTTTCTAACATTTGGAATTTTATTAAGGAACGCAAAGTCAACTGTATCGTACCAAAATATTGTCAACCCAATTTCGGGATATTTTTCATAAAATTTATTTAAAGTTTCCCAAGTTTTTTCTGATGGATTTTTAAAAGAATAAAACTGTAATGAGTGTATATTTTTCTCTTGAATTAGTATTTCAATATCTGCCTCCACCAGGTCTTGATAGATATTGATATTACCGCTAAAATTCTCCCACTTATCTTCTTTTTTAAAACCTGGTAAATTCATAATCTGTTCTTAAAATGGCATATAACGTTCTGCTAATCTGTTTTCAATATCCATTCTTTCGTGTAAGACTCTAACGACTTCAATTTCATTAGTTTTGTCTTTTTTAAAGAAAATCAAATGTGATTTCACTTTTGAATATCTATATGATTTTCTGATTTTTCCAAAGTCACGAGCCATATCTAAATTATCGACGATATATTCAATTTCGTCAATGATTAAGTTATAATATCTATCTGCCTGTTCAACAGACCAATTTTCGGCCGTGTAAATCCAAATGTCATTAATGTCTTCTAATGCTTTTTCACTAATTATATACTCTGACATTATTTTTGAAAATTAGCTTTTAGCATTTCAAGATTTTTATTGCGGTCAAAATTTCTAATTTTACTGCTTTTTTCACCAATTCTTAGTTCATTGATTAGAGATTTTGTTTTAGTTTCTTCTTGCTCAAAAACTCTTAAAGCAGTTCTAACAACTTCACTTACTGAACTATATTTTCCTGTAGAAATTTGTTCATTAATAAAATTTTCAAAATAGTCTCCTAATAATATTGATGTATTTCGTGCCATAATTTTTGTTTTCATCAAAGATACCAATAATTGGTATTAAAATCAAATTTTTTCGTTTTTTAAGCAAAAGTTACTGCTAATCGAGTCACGCAGAGGAATTTCACCCCAACGTTCTCACGGAACCGTGCTTGAAAG
>NZ_JBAWDL010000337.1:0-4269 GCF_049590715.1 Flavobacterium sp. | reverse complement strand
AAATCAAATATCTTTTTCGTGATAAGTCATACACTCTTTTATTAACCTTCAACACATCCGTACAAGCAATAACCATGTGGCGTTTCTTCAACATTTTTTTCTTGAATCGCTTTTTAGTCAATTTCACCGTAGGGTGACTTTCAGCTAGAGTAACTAATTCAGAAATAAAACGTGGTGCAACAACCTCTACTTTTGCATTGGGACTTGATTTGAGTAAAAAAGATAGCTTTTCCAAACCTACATTTCCTCCACCTACAATTAGCACGCTAAGGTTGTGTAATTTTAAAAATATAGGATACAACTCGTTACGCTCTTGGGCTGTGGGCTGTGGGCTTTGAGCTGTGGGCTTTGAACTCATTGCAGATTGCTCATTGCTGACTGCTGACTGCTGACCGCTGATTGCTGATTGCTCTTTATTCATATCTTTAAAATTATGCTTTCGCTAAATCTGCTGCTCTGTATGCTTCTAATTTTTCGAAAAACGTAATTGCTTCTTGAATGTATTGTTTTGCAAATGCTTCTGTTGGCTCTTTTTTATTGATTTGGTACACTAATTCACTAAAAGAAGATCCTAATTCAATTTTATTTCCTGCAACAAAAACAGTATCGAATGATTCAATAATTCCAGCGTGTGTATTTGTTTTTTGCTTTTCAGCCAATAATAAAGCTTTCGCTCCATTTACAAAACCTGCATACGCTTGATAAATTGAATCCGACCATTTTCCTTCAGCAAAAGATTCTTCAGCATTAGTCAATTTATCTTTAGCTTCGTACAATAATGTCGCTACTAAGTCAATTACTACACCTGCACATTCTCCAACACCAACTGCTTTTACGTAGTTGTCTGCGTTACCCCAATCCACGAAATCTTCTTCAGTAAGATTGGTTACATCAGCTAATGGCTTCAAGAATTCATAAAAATACTTTTCTCCTTTAGCATCATAATAATCTAAGAATCTAGTTCCATTTGCATTTGCTTCAAAATCATTTAAAATCAAACGCAACGCTTCAGGTCCACGACGGCTAGGTATTTTGATTACTTTATCAGAGAAACGTCCATTTCCGTTTCCTAAAATTCCACCACCTAATAATACTTGTAATGCTGGCGCTACTAGTTTCCCCGAATTAATTGACATTCCTTGGAAACCAATTTCAGCCATATTGTGTTGTCCACAAGCATTCATACAACCACTAATTTTGATAGTGATTTCTTTGTTATCTGCAAATTGTGGGTATTCAGCTTTTAATACTCTTTCTAATTCGTCAGCAATTCCTGTACTACTTGCAATTCCTAAGTTACATGTATCCGTACCTGGACAAGCCGTGATATCACCAATCGTATCGTACCCTAATTGAACCATGTCTAATTTGGCTAATTCTTGGTAGAAAAACGGTAAATTTTCTTCTTTGATGTTACGAATCACAATGTTTTGACGCAATGAAAAACGCAATTCATTGGCTCCGTAATTTTTTATCAAATCAGCTAATAATCTTGCTTTATCAGTATAAAAATCTCCTAAAAGTACTTTTACACCAATCGCAACATAACCTGCTTGTTTTTGAGCAATTACATTTGATTTTTTCCAAGCTTCATAAGCTGTAGCGTCATCAATAGTAACTGTTGGCACTTCTAATAAAGGCTCAGCAATAGCGCCTTCAAAAGCAGTAGTATCTATTTCGTAAGAATGGAAAGGCAATGCTTTTTTCTCTTCTTCGACTAAACGTAAAAATTCGTCACGTCCTAAGTCTTTTATTAAGAATTTCAAACGTGCTTTTAGACGTTTTGCTCTTTCTCCGTAACGGTCAAAAACTCTGATTACTCCTTCGGCAGTTGGAATAATTTGATTTACTGGAACAAATTCTGAAAGCAATTCAGCATGAGCAGGTTGAGAACCTAAACCACCACCTAACATGATTTTGAATCCTTTTTGACCCTCTACAATTTTAGGAATGAATCCTAAATCGTGTAAATAACTCAAAGCAGTATCTTTATCAGATGACGAGAATGAAATTTTGAATTTACGTCCCATTTCTTGACAGATTGGGTTACGTAATAAATATTGAAACAATCCATGAGCATAAGGGGTTACATCAAATGGTTCCTCAGCATCAACACCTGCTAACTCACTTCCAGTAATATTACGAACGGTGTTTCCACAAGCTTCTCTTAAAGTAATATCATCTTTAGCCAATTCAGACCACAATTCAGGCGTTCTATCTAAACTCACATAGTGAATTTGAATATCCTGACGTGTTGTGATATGCAAACGACCCGTAGAATATTTATCTGAAACTTCAGTAATTCTTCTTAATTGTTCACTTGTTACTTTTCCGTAAGGCAATTTAATACGAATCATTTGTACGCCTTCTTGACGTTGACCGTAAATACCACGTGCTAAACGAAGACTACGAAAACGTTCGTCATCAATTTGTCCACCACGGAAGGCATGAATTTTTTTCTCTAAATCGATGATCTCTTTTTGGACAATCGGATTTTCTATTTCGGTTCTAAAACTTTCCATTTGTTTTTAGCTTTGAGCCTTGAGCTATGAGCTTTGGGCTGTTATCTGTATTTTTAAACTTATAACCCTTTTAGATTTTTATCTAAAATTAGGTTTTATCTTTATTGGTTATTCAAAAGCTCTCGGCACAAAGCCCAAAGCCGATAGCCTAAACTATCTAATAAACCCTACTCCTGCTGTTGTATTTGTTGCTGGATCAATTAAGATAAAAGCTCCATTAGATTTATTATCATCGTATGCATCAAAATACAAAGGTTTGCTTAACTTGATGGTAACTTCACCAATTTCGTTAATAGCTAATTGAGAAGCTTCTGTAATTCCTGAATAATCTGTTGCAATTACGTTTTTGACAGCCTCTACTTTTGCTAGAACTCTATTTGTGTTGTGTTGAATTAAATATTTAGTACCACCAACTAATTTTTTGCTATCCATCCAACAAATAGTTGTTGTGATGTCTTTTTCAATTTTTGGCAATTCATTTGATTTTACAATCATATCTCCACGAGTTACATTGATATCATTTTCTAATTCAATAGTAACAGACGAGCCCGCAGTAGCTTCATCAAATTGTTTATCAAAAAAGTGAATATTTGTCACTTTAGACTCTGTTAAAGAAGGCAATACAGTTACAGCATCTCCTACTTTAATGTTATTTCCGTATAATTTCCCAGCATATCCTCTAAAATCGTGGTACTCCTCAGTTTTAGGACGAACAACTGTTTGAACAGGAAAACGTGCTTTTCCGTTATCGTAAACATCTTTTGATTCTAATGATTCTAAATGCTCCAAAATAGTTTGTCCTTCGTACCAAGGCATTTTTCCTAATGTTTCTACTACATTATCACCAGTTAAGGCACTCAACGGAATATAACTTACGTTTTGCTCTTTGTATGAACTCTTAGCATTCAATGCTTGGAAATCAGCTTTAATTTTATTGAAAACTTCTTCTGAATAATCAACTAAATCCATTTTATTAATCGCTACAATCACATCTTTTACTCTCAATAAATTATTGATAAAAAAGTGACGATACGTTTGCTCAATAACTCCTTTTCGAGCATCAATCAAAATAATCGATACTTGAGAGGTCGAAGCTCCTGTTACCATGTTACGCGTATATTCTACGTGACCTGGAGTATCGGCAATGATGTAACTTTTCTTAGCAGTTGAAAAATAAATATGAGCCACATCAATCGTGATTCCTTGCTCTCTCTCTGCAACTAATCCGTCAGTAGCTAGTGAAAAGTCTAAATAATCGTATCCTTTTAATTTACTACTTCTTTCTATTGCTTCTAATTTATCTGTAGTTAACGATTGTGTATCGTACAATAACCTTCCGATTAGTGTACTCTTTCCGTCATCTACACTTCCTGCCGTTGCTATTTTTAAAACTTCCATTTTTATATTTTTGTTTAAAGTTTAAAAGGTTTAAAGTTTAAACTTACTATTCAACTTAATTATACCTTTCACTTATGCCTTATTACTTATGCCTTTTGCCTTATCCTAAAAGTACCCTTGTTGTTTTCTTTTCTCCATGGCTGCTTCAGAACGTTTGTCGTCAATTCTAGCCCCTCTTTCAGAAATTGTAGAAGCTCTAATTTCGCCTACTACTTCAGAAATTGTTGCTGCATACGAATCAACTGCTGCAGTACAACTCATATCTCCTACGGTTCTAAAACGAACAATTCTTTCTTCGATAACCTCATCTTCATCTTGGAAAACATAAGGAGAATGCGACCAAATCATA
>NZ_JBAWDL010000336.1:0-4600 GCF_049590715.1 Flavobacterium sp. | reverse complement strand
CTGAAAAGCACTTTCGATATAGGATTGCTGTTTTTCATTTTTAAATAATGCATCGTAGAGCGCAATACATTTTTCAGTACGGTTCCGCACTCTAGTTTGCGTAATAATTTTAGAATTTTCAAAAATCAAAAGGTGGGCAAACAAATCCTCTATATAAAATGAAAGTGCATAGGCTTCCAATGCCTTCTTAGGTTGATTTTCATGGGTGTAAATTGCCGCTTGCAAATCAAAGGCGTCTAACAAAATGGTCTCTGCATACAAACTGCTCTGACTAGGTAAATTATTTTTAATATTCGAATACTTCGGAATTAAAGTTTTAAAAACCTTCCCAATTAAAGCCGAAGCTTCTTTTCTTTTTTGTTGTTCGAAAAGCAAAAGTGCTTCTTCGTAATACAGTTTTGCAATTTTGCGAGGATCTTTGTTCGATGTTGCTAGGAATAATTTTTTGGCTTCCGCAAAATATTCATTGGCTTTTTCATAATGACGTTCTTGAACATACAGCGATGCAAGGTTTCGATAGCAGTTCCCTAACGTTTCCGACTGCATCTCATCAGCTTGCAACAACTGAATAGCATATAAATAAGTTCCTTCAATTTTCTTGAAATCTGATGGATTTTCTTTTTTTGTAACCAATGCTTTTTTGTAATTCAACAAATAGTTATTCCCCAAATTATTGACAAAAATACCTTTTTGAGTTATTCCTAATTTTTCAGTTTGGATTGTTTTTCGAAGTAAATCAATTGCCAAATCACTTTTACCCGCACTTTGGTATACATTGGATAAATTGAGTATAGCAGCTATTTTTTGGCTTTTATTTTTCTCTTTAGTGGCACTATAATAATATTGTTTAATAATATTTTCAGCATTGTCGTAGTCTCCTTGAATAGTGTATAAATTCCCTAAAGGCTTTAAACAAAACTCAACAATATCATAATTAGCTAATTTGTTTTTTTTGAATAATCGCCACGCTTTCTCATAGCTTTCCGTAGCTTCACGATTCTTACCATATTGCGATTCATAATACCCTTTATTACAATTCAAAATTACAATAGCGAGAAGTTCTTCTTTTGATTTTGGTGCTTTAACACTCTCAAAATGACGATCCATTTGGTTCAATTTAACCAAGCTTTCTACCGAAGGTTGTTTAACAAATGAATCTAAAACCTGATAAACACTGTCTATTAGCGATGGTTCGTTTTGCCCTTGAATCGTAATTGTAAGGAATAAAAAAAACAGTATCTTCTTAATCATAAAGCCTAAAATTTGGTATTGTATTTAAAAAACTAAATATAAGGTATTTTTTAATACTACTATTTTTTGAAACGATGAATTACTCAAAACAAACACATTAAAAAACAATAACGAATTCCATAAATTATCAAAAAATCACAATGTCAAATTATACCATTTAGGCTTAGACAAATTCGTGAAATTTTAAAAGTTCCGAGTTCGTGTTAACTTATAAAAATCATGTTTAACATCTAAAAATAATTTACTCCCTTAAACTAGCATTTTTGTTTATAATTCGCTAAATTTAGATTCAGAACCGAATCTAAATACTATAGGATGAAGCCAGACCTATTTCAAGCGCCCGATTATTATCTCTTAGACGATTTATTAACCGAAGAACACAAGTTAGTACGTGATGCTGCACGGGCTTGGGTAAAAAAAGCAGTCTCCCCTATTATTGAAGAGTATGCCCAACGAGGAGCGTTTCCTAAAGAAATCATCTCAGGACTTGGCGAAATAGGTGGATTTGGACCATATATCCCTACTGAATACGGTGGCGCAGGTTTAGACCAAATTTCATACGGATTATTAATGCAAGAAATTGAACGTGGAGATTCAGGGATTCGTTCCACTTCCTCGGTGCAATCCTCCTTAGTGATGTATCCTATTTGGAAATACGGCGATGAAGCACAACGCATGAAGTATTTGCCCAAACTAGCAACAGGTCAAATGATGGGGTGTTTTGGATTGACTGAACCTAATTATGGCTCAGATCCAGGAAGTATGATTACCCACTTTGAAGATAAAGGCGATCATTTTTTATTGAATGGTGCCAAAATGTGGATATCCAACGCTCCCTTTGCAGACATTGCGATTGTTTGGGCAAAAGATGAGTCAGGACGTATTCATGGATTGATTGTAGAACGTGGCATGAAAGGTTTTTCTACACCAGAAACGCATAATAAATGGTCGCTACGTGCCTCAGCAACAGGTGAATTAATTTTTGACAATGTCAAAGTTCCTAAAGAAAATATTTTAGCCAACAAATCGGGATTGAGTGCGCCACTTGGCTGTTTAGATTCGGCTCGATACGGAATTGCTTGGGGAGCGATTGGTGCAGCGATGGATTGTTACGATACCGCCTTGCGTTATGCCAAAGAACGCATTCAGTTTGACAAACCCATTGCAGGCATGCAACTCCAACAAAAAAAATTAGCCGAAATGATTACTGAAATCACCAAAGCGCAATTACTCACATGGCGACTCGGTGTGTTACGAAACGAAGGCAAAGCCACCACTGCACAGATATCGATGGCAAAACGAAATAATGTCAATATGGCGATTGAAATTGCTCGTGAAGCCCGCCAAATACTAGGTGCCATGGGAATTTCAGGTGAATACTCGATTATGCGTCATATGATGAATCTAGAATCAGTAATTACGTATGAGGGAACACATGATATTCATTTACTAATCACAGGAATGGATATTACAGGAATTTCAGCATTTAAATAATTGAAGTTTAAAAATCAAAAACCTTTGATGCAATAAATTCGTAAATACTAGTATAACCGTTTTTATACAATCTTTATTAAAGTATCAATAAAAATAGTTCTTGATCCGTAGAAGCTTTTTTATATTTACACTAAATTTATTCCAATGAACATTCAACACATAAACAACAGTATTGAACCACAAAAAAATATTCTGTTGCAGCACCCACTTTACAACAAAGTAAAAACCATTGAAGATTTACAGTCTTTTTTAGAAAGTCATGTATATGCCGTTTGGGATTTTATGTCTTTGTTAAAAGCGTTACAGTCAAAATTGACGTGTACTACAACACCTTGGTTCCCTACAACCAATCCTCAAACCCGTTATTTAATCAACGAGATTGTTCTTGCTGAAGAATCGGATCTAACGATTGATGGCCGTCGTCAAAGTCATTATGAAATGTACATTGAAGCGATGGAAGATTGTGGTGCAAACACGACTGATATTAATCAGTTTCTAGGTGAAATCAACTCGCTACAAAATATTTTTGTAGCTATTAAAACCAGTCATTTGCATCCTAAGATCAAAGCTTTTTTAGATTTTACTTTTACAGTGATTGAACACGGGAAACCACACGAAATCGCCGCTGCTTTCACCTTTGGTAGAGAAGATTTGATTCCGAGTATGTTTACGTCAATCATCAAAAGTTTTCAAGAAAATTTACCTAGCACTGATTTAAGCAAACTGATTTATTATTTTGAAAGACATATCGAATTAGATGCTGATGAACACGGACCGATGGCTATGGAAATGATTACGGAACTTTGTGGAGAAAATCCTCAAAAATGGAAAGAAGTAGAAGAAGTTTCAAAACTGTCACTCGAAAAACGCATTGGACTTTGGGATGCTATTGAAGAGCATATTTCTCAAAAGGTTTCTATGCTATAAAACCACCATGCTCTTTTTACCGTAACTATCATTAGAAGATAATTTAATTTGACTCCAATGAAAACGCTTTTCACAATGATCGTTACGTTATTAATTAGTTTCCTTTTTAGCAATTGTAGTGCAGAAAATACCGTGATAAAAAACACAGACACGATACCTAATTCGCAAAAAAACATCCGCTATTTGGCATTGGGTGACAGCTATACTATTGGAGAAAGTGTGTGTGAAAATTGTAAATTCCCTGAACAACTCAAAAAAGCGTTACAAGAAAACCAATCAAGCAATAAATTTAGTTTGAATATTATTGCGCGAACAGGATGGACAACTACCAATTTAATCAATGCAATTAATCAAGAAAAACCGACATCGGAATATGACTTGGTTACTTTATTGATTGGCGTTAACAATCAATACCAAGGAATTCCTTTTCCTGTTTATGAAAAAGAATTTCCTGAACTTGTTTCTAAAAGTATCGCTTTCGCAAAAGGGAATAAGGAAAGGTTAATCGTCGTTTCAATTCCTGATTATGCGTTTACTCCTTTTGGTCAAAGCTCCAGAAAAGCGGAAACAATCACCATTGAAATAAATAAATACAATGCTTTTGCGAAAAAACACTGCGAAGAAAATGGAATCGCTTTTATCAATATTACTGATATTACTAGAAACGGACTAAAAGATTCTAAACTTGTTGCTAGTGATGGACTACATCCTTCGGAAAAGGGGTATACTCTTTTTGTGGAACGGTTGTTACCAAAAGTGAGCCCTATATTAGAAAAAAAATAATACATTTTAACAGCCTAATTAGAACGGTTCTCGATACCCCGCTCCCGCACGAATCCTTTCGTGTGGCACGTTAATCAAAGAAATTATTTAATAACTTACTCTACGAAAATTAAAATCTGATTAGCATTTATTTGCTAATCAGATT
>NZ_JBAWDL010000335.1:0-2422 GCF_049590715.1 Flavobacterium sp. | reverse complement strand
GCAGTAGCCTTGGGTTACCAGGCTCAAACCTACCTTACCACGTTTCGACAACACGACTGCCCAGCCTGCGGCTCGACAAATGTAGTAAAAAACGGCTCGACCTATTATGGGAAGGCCCGCCTCGAGTCCAAAGCTTGGCAACGTCAGTTTGTCTTTGAGCGAACGCACGAACGACTCTCTGACGAATGTTAAGCGTCGGCGTTGAGCTGATGCTGGCTGAGCGAATCTCGCCGGAGGCGATTTGCAGGGTGATGGAAATCAAACAGAACCAGCTTTAAGCCTACCTGGACGAGTTGTATGACGAGCTACCCGACGATTTGGTGTGGAGGGACACCAACCACGTCGAGCAGTAAACTTAGAGCATCTCCTTACTCTTCCGGCACGACGTTACAGTAATATTCCCGCAAAGTGCTTAGTTTGGAATAGCCGCCCGTCAAAACGCGGTAGGCGGAAGTTTCGACTTCAACCCAAGGCAGAGGCAGAGGGCAGCGGCTGGGATGAGGAGTAGTTAGCTGGTTTTCATAATGCTTAGATTACTTTTATGAAAAATTGAGAAAAACACTTGCCTCACCCGACCGACTCACTGAATTGAATAGCGGCACGGCATCCGTAAAGTTCGGGATGTCGGCCATGAGTTCCGGGCCACGCTTGGCCAGGGCGTTTTGCACTTCTTCAATCGTGCCAAAGCTCAGGTTGCAGATCATGGCGTAGGCGGCGGACGTGTCGGGAGCAGCCCCCGCCAGGCCCGACCGCAAATCGACGTCCGTCAGGCCCATGGACGTAAGCAGTTTGCGCACTAGCGGCGTGTGGGTGTTGAGGTAATAGTCGAGGTTGAAATGGCTATCTTCGGTTTTGGGGTATAGTACGGTGGCTGAAATCATAGTTGTAAAGGGTTTTATGGATGAAAAATTAATTTTGAGTTGCTCAATCCGATTCACGGCCAATCAGTATCTCTTTTTCGCGCTGTACATTCCTTTGTCGGCGTACAGTATTGCTTCATTTAGCTTTTTTTCAAACTCTTTTGCTTTTTGAACATCGCCCTCTTGGGCATAAACGCTCGTCAGCGCATAAAGCACCGAGGCACTTTTGGGAAATCGTTGGAGCAGATTCTCGTAGGCTTCGATGGCCTTGTCCCATTTTTGGGCTTTTTCGTGCGCTTTGGCCAGACTCATGGCCACGGGCCGGGCGTACAAAGGAGGCTCGCCGTAGCCCAATTCCAGTTCGTTTTTATGGGCTTTTTCAAGCAATCTTATCGCATTTTCATAATGACCCTGTTCGCTCTGGATGGAGCCCTGCAATTCCAATGAAGCCGTATTGAGCGTATTTTGAAACCAGTCGGCCATTGTGCTGTCTTTTCCTGCTTGTTTTTCATTGCGCCAAAGGAAGGCATCCAGACTGTTGGCCTGTTTCACAGCTTCATCTACCTTGTGGTTGGCAAGAGCATCCATGCCTTTGACAAAAAACAAAAGGCCATTTTTGAAATCCATATTCGACAGTTTGTAGACTGAATCTCTATTATCAATCATTTCCAACCGGGCTGCGGCTTTATCCCAGTGTCCGAAGGCCATTTCCATCCTGGCCGGAGCTAAAATACCCTCACGGAAGAATGTGCCGTCATAAACCTTTGTACGCTCTTTGGTTACGGGCATATTTTTCAACCTTTCAGCATAATGCAGGGCCTCTTTGTATCGGCCATCGTGGACACAGTTGTTGATTAGATAGTGGATGTTGTGAATGTAATTCCAGGTGTCAATCTCCTGAATTCCCTCATTTTTCATATAGGTAGAATCCGTTTTTAAGGAAGCAACAAAGGCATCGTGCGCCGGCTTGTAATCGCCCACCCGATTGTAAATATGTCCCGGCATGTGTACAATGTGCCCTGAACTAGGCGCAAGAGCTGCCAATGCATCGGCATTTGCCAATGCGCGCTCGGGGCAACATTGCTCCATGAGGTAAATCCAATAGTGTTGGAAACCATGGTTATTGGGGTCGATGCGTTGTACGTCTTTGAGCAAAAACTCGCTGTATAGCTGACCATCATTGGGATTCATATCAGTATCAAAACCACTCATTTTGTTCAGGGCCAAAAACAACTTGGCATCAATATCTTCGGGAAATTTATGGATGATCAATTCGTATTTCTTGACCATTTCGGGATAGGCCTTTTCTTTGAGCGAATCGCCCAGGAGGGCTATTTCTGCGTACAGTTTCTCGTGTTCGTTAGCGGTTTTTAGTAGTTTTTTCAACTGTCTTACCGCCGTTTTTTTCTGACCAGTCAACACACCATCCTCTTCCGGGCCTGGTGCCTGGAGCAACCCCCAATAAGGCATAATTGCCGTCGAGTCCTGCCGAATAGCTTCTTTAAAGGCACGATAGGCTTCGAAATCCCAAAAATCGTGCAGTAGGTTCAGTCCCTGGTTGA
>NZ_JBAWDL010000334.1:0-18119 GCF_049590715.1 Flavobacterium sp. | reverse complement strand
GTAAAATCAATTTCGGTGAATAATTTTTGCATGTGTTTGAAATACTCAAAATGAGGTTTGATAAAATCAGCTGGTTGCTCGTATGGATTGTAAATAATCGCATTCCATGAAGCTGCTTGCCAATAATAAGTAGTGTAAACTCCTGCGAACAGGCACATATAGTTACGACGCAAACAATGTTCAGCATTTATATAATCACCAGTAAATACTTCATATGGAGATTCTTCATAACCACCATGTTCTATGTTGAATACTGGTTTTTTGAATTTTCCTTTGGCTTCCAGCATTTTGTTGTAAATGTTATCAGACCATTCTTGCGTCGAGATAAAGTCGACGTTATCTGGATATTTAGTGCAAAATTTAAAATCATGTACAGATAATAAACGATTGAATTTATCCGCTTTTCTAGCTCTTTCAATACGGTCGTTGATGTATTTTTCATCAGCTCTACCATAAAACAAAGCTTCTTTTGAAATGTCCCAAACAATATTTGGAAAAGCTTGATAACGTTTGACCACATAATCAAAATACATATTATCAGCATCTGTATTCATGTCAGGCCAAGCAACTAGCTTGTTCCAAACATAAATCATAAGGTGAGAAGCAATGCGTTTGTCGTGCATTAAACTAATTGTTCTATCTAGTTTTTTGAAAAAATCAGGATTTAACGCACTAAAATCAGGTTTTTTATTATTGCCTAAAAACGGAAAGATATCCTGTGGCGCGCCAAATTCATGTTCTGGATGTAATTTTAACTTTGGATCTTTTTTCCAGCTTACGTCATAAGAGAATACATTCATCACAACTTGATTGAAACCGTTTTCTTTTATTAAGTTTAAAAGATGGTCTGATTTAGGTAATGCTTTTTCGTTGTGATAATCTAAAGCATACAACCAGTCACATTCAAAAGCTAATAGAAAATAAGGAGTGCCATCTTCATAAAAAAAGTTTTGAGGTTTGTCTTTCTTAATGACAATTGCCCCATGGTTGTCTGCCTTGTTTTTTGTTATTGTTATACTTCCACTTTTATTTTCTAAAGCTTTATCGTCACCATAGGTTAGATAGGTCCAATCGCCTTCCATAGAACTCGAAAAACGAATGACCCAATCATTATTACCATTATAAAAACCTGGAACGTCTTGTGTTGTCCCATTTTTATGAGTGAAATTAGCCCCAAAACGAGCGGTAAATGGGGATTTTATATTGGTTTTAGCACCAATAGTAATATCAATTACTTCCCATTTAGGAACCGTATAGGTTTTATTTGTTTTATAATCTTCACGAATACTTTGACTATGGCTATTGAAAGATGTCAATAATACTACGCTCAATGCAATTTTAAAAAGTTGTTTCATATGGTTTAAAAATTAGTCGTTCCAGTGTGCATCAATGACTTTTTGAATGTGCGGGAATTTTGCTCCATCTTCTTCGTGTAATTCTTTTCTTTTTGCGATAAGTTGTTTTTTCAAATCGGCAATAATATTTTTATATGCAGGGTCACTATAAGCATTGTTCATTTCTTGAGGATCTTTGCTTAAGTCATAAAATTCCCAAGCAGCTGGCGTATCGAATGTAAAACGGTTACCCCAACTTTTTTTATTCCAATCAGCTTTTGGATCTGTTGTGTCTACCCAATATTTTCCGTAAAAAAAGATTAGTTTGTACTTTTTAGTTCGGATACCAAAATGTGCTGGATTAGCGTGTGCATGCGCCATGTGCATCCAATACCTATAGTACGTAGATTGTTGCCACCCTTTTGGTTCTTTGCCTGTTTCTAGTATTTTTTCAAAACTATGTCCTTGCATTTGTTTTGGTGTTTTTCCTCCAGCTAATTCGATAATTGTAGGTGCAAAATCAGTATTGTTTATAATCGCGTTTGTACGTGTACCCGCTTTTATTTTTTCAGGATAACGTACAAAGAATGGCATGCGCATAGACTCTTCATACATCCATCTTTTATCGATGTAGTCGTGTTCTCCTAGCATAAATCCTTGGTCTCCAGTGTACACAATGATAGTGTTTTCATATAAACCTTCTTTTTTTAAGAATTCAATCAATCTAGCAACATTGTCATCAACACCTTTTACACAACGCAAATAGCGTTTTAGGTATTCTTGGTAAGTAGCATGCGTATATTCTCTATCAGACATGTCATCATGGATTTTTTTAGCAGGATCAAAATCTGGATCAGAATTTTTTACGGAATTTTTGTTCCATAACATCATTCCTTGGTTTCTAATAGTGTTTCTTTTTGAAACTGACGATCCAATAACGTGGATAAGTTCATCGTTTACTCCTTTTGTTCCAATAGAACCATTATTTTTATTATCATACAATGATGCTGGCTCAGGAATTTCAACATTTTCTAAATAATCTTTGTAACGCGGAGCATATTCAAAATTATCATGAGGTGCTTTAAATTGATGAAACAATACAAATGGTTTGTTTTCGTCTCTTTTGTTTTTTAACCAATTGATAGAGATATCGGTAATAATATCTGAACAATAACCTTTATATTGTTTTCCTTCATATTTAGGGTCTTCTTGTTGTGCAAAGTGCATTCCAGTTTCCGTAAGAAAAGGGTCAAAATAAGATCCTTGCTGACCATGTTGCGTATACACGTTATAGTAATCAAAATTGGGTTGATCATGCAAATGCCATTTACCAACCATAGCGGTTTGATATCCTAATTTTTTTAACTCTATAGGTAGGTATTGTCTGTCCATTGGTAATACCCCTTCTAGGTCAAGTACCCCGTTAGCTTGGCTGTGTTGTCCTGTCAAGATAGCTGCTCTACTAGGAGTGCAAATAGAATTATTGACAAAACAATTATCAAAAATAATTCCTTCCTTAGCAATTTGGTCTAAAGTAGGAGTGGGGTTCAATTTAGCCAATCGACTACCGTAAATCCCAAAAGCTTGAGAGGTATGGTCGTCAGACATAATATAGATAATATTAGGTTTTTTGGCTTTCGGATGGTTCTTTTGTGCCATTAAACTGGTAGTGGCAATAATGGCTAGTGTAAAAGTAGTTATGGATTTAATATTCATTATGGTGTTATTTTATTTGATAACATAAAATTCGGTTTTATTATTTAGATGTCTTACCACAAATGGTTTTATTAGGATAAGAAACGGTTTGAAACATTATAAAAAAAGCAATCTTTATAGATTGCTTTTATAAAAACTAGACATTGTCAAGTTTTGAGTGTTAACTAAGGTATTTATTATTTAACGTATAATAGTTAATGTAGATTGTACTTTTTTCAGATGTGGAGTGAATGAATGATCGCTACCTTTTATCATTCTTAGTTGATAAAAATAATCTTTGATAGGTCCGGTGTATTGCGGGTCATTCTCATTTGGATCTTGTGAGGCTAGAGTGGCACTTGTCCAAATAATTCCGTTGGTTGTAATGGTTTCAGGAGGACTTACAGTAATAGTTGTGGTTAAATTAGTTCCAGCAGGTAAAACTTTTTTGTTTGTATATATACCGTGCATAACATCGCTGAATGGATTTGTGACAGTCCATAAGCTGAATTTGATTCCGTTAACGGCAATATCTTTTTGAGAAGTGTATTTAACCATGATTTCTAATTTTTCAGTTGCTTTTAAGATGATATCCGAAGAGATAAAATCGACTGCATTAACTGTAGAAACTATAGTACCTGGCTTTTCAGGACTGATGGTAATTGGGTATTCATTGGAAGATTTTGCCCAAGCATGGTTGTCGTTTTGGTAACCAACCCTCAAAACATAGGTAGTTCCTTTTGTAAGAGTAGTAGAGGGTGGAAGCGATGGTATCGTCCAATCCTTGGTTGCAAAGCCAGAATGGGTATTCATTGTATTTAAGACGTTTGTTCCTGCTCTCCATTGGTATTTATCACCAGTCTTTTCCGAAATGGAGAATTGTATGTTACCTTTTAATGTGTAATCCGTTCCACTTCCGTCATTTCCAGCATCATATTGTGCTGCCACTGGATATGTTTTGCCTACTTCAATCTTTGGTGGTAATGGAGTTTTCCAAGTTGTAGTAGGTTCTGTTTGTGTGTGTCCTATTGCTGTTATAAGGAAAGCTACCATTATGAGTAATTTTGTCATCATTATTTTTTGTTTTTGTTAATGTGTTCAAAAATAGGTTTCTAACTATGAGGATACTGCTTGATATGTTTTTTTTAGTGACACAAATGATTAATAATAGGCAAAATGGTATTAGTAAAAAAAAGCCATTTGAATTTCTTCAAATGGCTTTTAAGTAATCAAATAATTTGTTTTTATTTAAGGTCTTACTGATTTTGCAGCGATGTAGAAATTATCATAATACACGGTTGCTTCTCCAGGATTTAGTTGGAAGTAAAAATACCCGCCGTTTATATCTGCTGTTGGAACAAAATCAAATTCAAAATCTTGCCATTGGTCTTTTAGGGTGAAATTTTGATTTGTTGTGTTAATAGGGGTTCCTGTACCAGGTGATAGGTATGCTTTTTCACCTGTTGCTGTTGTTGCTGCAGTTACATAACGACTGTATTTAATAGTGTATGTTATTCCTTTTATTAAATTAAATAATTTAGAAGGAGATGTTCCTGAACTTTCAAAACGAGCTCTTTGCGCACCTGTTGTTACTGCTTTTAGACTGTATAGTCCACTCCTTTTTTGTTCAGTTGAGTAGGTTATAGGTCCTGGAGGCGCTGTTACACTTGTGTTTGTAGTTGCCTTCCAAGTATTTCCAAAAGTATCTTCAAACCCACCTGCTTCAGTACCTAAAAAATTAGTGTCATAATTAGCTACTGCTTTGTCAGTGAAGGCTACTAAGTCTCTAGCGTCAGTTGATTGAATGTTTCCTCCTGCGTAGGATATGGTTACCACATCAGCAGGAAATAACTGTCCGTTAATTTTTACATCTAGAATAGATTGATTAGTTGCGTTAAGAGTTACAGAATTGATGATAACTGGACTTCCGTTTACTTTTACAGTGAAGAAACTATTTTGATCAGGGAATCCAGGTTCAATAAAGGATGAAAAAGGTACTTGAATAGTCCCATCAATCAGTGTTTTGATTGCTCCAGTTTGTACATACGGTTGGTCTGATTTAATTACTCTAAATTGTATAGGGATTTCATATGTTGTTGAGCTACCAAGTGTGTTGGGAGTTGCAGTTCTAGAAGCAGTTAAAGTAGCTTTATAAGTACCTAGTTTTTTAAAACTTACATTTACCACTTCAAGTTGAGAAGATGTGATGATAGTATTATCTTCTACATTAATAAATTTCCAAGTTCTATTATCTGGTCTTGATGTATTAGGAACTAATGCACTTAAATCTTTTAAGGTAATACTTTCGCCTACTTTTATGTCTATAAAAACTCCTTCTTGTTTGTGATCAATGATTGTTCCATTTTGAGTAAGGCTCAAATCAGGTACTACATTGTCAAATACATCTACAATAATGGTTAGGTCAAGTACATACTTTCCTGCCCATTCTCCTTCGGTGTGTAAGACTGCATCAACATTTCCTCCAGGATTGTTGGCATAAATATCGGCTGGTCCTCTTCTGAACGTTACTGGTTCGTTAAATACATCAAACATTCTAATTTTAGAAGTTGTATTCCCTACTTTGAAAAGAACATTGATTGTTTTTTCATCTGTTTTGGTCTGTCCAGGGTTAGCTATATATTGCTCATAAGTTTTTGCTTGTTGCGAAATAGGTCCTTTTAGTAGTTCATTGCCTTCTTCTATTTCCCAAGTATGGTATATAGCTCCTTGTGAAATATCTTGAAAAGTGATATAATTATCAACTGCTGATGATTTATAAGTACCTTTTCCATAAGTACTATAAAATCCAGCATCTGCATACGTACTCGGTGTGATATAATCCTGATTGTTACATCCTATGGCAAAAAAGACCAATAGGGCAGGAACGATTATTTTTATTGATTTTTTCATATCTTTTTGTTTTAGTTTAAAACTATTTTTTTGCGAATACACTTTTATTTGTAAAGGTTTGAATTTGCATTTACTTCAGAAAGTGGAATAGGAAAGTATCCATGTCTTTCACTATTGTAGTTTATTGCTGCTACTTCAAATTCATTTAATTCTGGTTCCTTTGTTCTAAGTGATGTTAATTGTGCATTGCTATCAGGAATGTCTCCTGTATTGTAAACCACACATCTAAAACGAACAGGATTATCTCCATTTCCTTTTGCTAATAAAGCGTAATTATCATATCTTAATGTTGCTAAGTATTGAAAACGTTCTTTAGTAACACCCCAACGTCTTAAGTCAATTAATCGAGCATCTCCACCTTCAAACGATAATTCTAAAGGTCTTTCAGTATATCTCAAGTGTTCTGTTAAAGAAGTTTTAGTATAATCAAGATCATCAAAAGTAGTTTGAGCATTGTTATATTCTGAACCTGCCGCCTTACCTAATAAAACAACATGAGAACGTTTTCTTATTTTATTAATATATTTAAGAGCCTCACCATTATTATTTGCCTCAATCATACATTCAGCGTATAACAAATATATATCTGCCAAACGAATAACACGTATATTTACTCCAGAGCGCCCTTTGATACCTGATTTAGTATTCGTTTCATCGGTTGTTTGAATGTCCCAATTGGTATATTTTCTCCAAAAAGAAATATGTTGTCTATCAAATTTAGGTAGTTCAGCAGTAGTGTTTGCGCCATAGTAACCAAAATCAGGATTGGTATCGTCAACAAATGCAATTGAATACGAAGCTCTTTCACTATATCGTCTATTCATAATAACACCTTGAGCATTTTTTAGACCAATGTTTTTTGGATCTGCATAATCAACAGGTTCATTTTTGTATTTCATGATTAACCATGAAGCAGGAAAAGAACCACTATATCCTCCAGGACCTATAGCTTGACCTAGGCTACTTGAAAGTAATTGTTCACTGCTAGTTTGATCTGCTTTTAAATCAACAGTATAATTTATTTCAAGAATAGATTCTTTATTAAATTCGTCTTTGGTTGTAAAATTACTTCCAATGCTTGGCATTAATTCATAACCGTAATTGTCAATTACATTTTTGAAATAGTCTGCAGCAGTAGTGAAATCACCAGCATAGATATAACTTTTACCTAATAAAGCTTCGCAAGCACCAGCAGATATTCTTCCTGGTAGAGCAGTTGATACTAAGGGTAGTGCGGTTAATTTTTCCTTTGCAAATAAAAGATCGTCTCTGTAAAATTTTAAAACTGCATCAGAAGAAGATAAAGGTTTTTGATATTCACTATTGTCTTTTGGTACAAAATCAAATAGAATTACAGATCCTTTGTTGAAAGAATTATGTAATGTGAAATAGAACCAGCCTCTTAACGCACGTGCTTCAGCATATATACGCATGGCAGTATCAGCACTATTTGCACCTGTTGCATCAAATGTTCCTTCCAATCTTTTGTAGGCTTCAATAACTTGATTGGCTCTAAAAACACCATTGTATAATGCGGCCCATTTTTTGTTTGGTGTGTCAGTGATATTATTAAAACTTTGAAAGTATAGAGGATAAATCCCCACTAATGGCCTTGTGTAGTTAGGATACCCCATGTCACTACGTTCATTTTCATCAGTCATACTCAAGCAATCTTCATTTTTAAAAGCATTATAAGTAGCGTTAAGACCACTTGATAAGTCAGTAGCATTTTTCCAAAATTCACTTGTTGGAAGTGCGTTTGGATTCTTTTGTTCTAAGAAATCATCTTGACAAGAGTTTAGCACTACGGCTAAACCTAGTAAAATAATCAGTTTATTTTTTAAATTTTTCATATCATATTATTTTATTATGAAACATCCGAGATTTGTTTACTCTTCATGTTAAAATTGAAGTTGAACTCCACCATTAAACTGTGATACAACAGGGTAATTTCCTCTGTCTAATCCTCTTGTACTTAATCCATTGTTTCCTACTTCTGGATCGTATCCAGTGTATTTTGTTAATGTTAATGCATTTTGAGCCGTTACATAAAAACGAACTCTAGAAAAAGCACTATTAGCAAGCACTTTTTTGGACAAAGAGTACCCTATTGAAACGTTTTTTAATCTAATATAAGAACCATCCTCTAAGTAATAGTCTGAATTACCTCTGTAACTATTTGTTTGAGTACCTCTGTTAGCAGGAATTTCAGTGTTTGTGTTTTGTGGGCTCCATGAATAAAGGATATCTTTGTGTGTTAAAGACTGATAAGCATATGCTTTGGTACCATTCATTACTTTTGATCCAGAAACGCCATACCATTGCATTGAGAAGTCAATACCTTTATAATCCATTGAAAGATTAAAACCCATTTCAAATTTAGGAATCGCACTACCAAAATAGATTCTATCAGCTTCAGTAATATAACCATCACCTTTGTCTGGTATTCCATCACCATTTGTGTCAATAGTAGGTTGGTCTACATAACGTAAATCTCCTAATTGAACATCGGCATTAGGTACAAGAGCTTTATATTCATTTAATTGTGCTTGATTTTGAATTACACCATAAGAGTCTAATAAGAAATAAGCACCCGCTTCATAACCAGGAGTAATTACAGTTACTAAATCAGTATTAGTTGCTCTATTGCTGATATAACTATTATCTAAGTTGATAAAAGGATTTTCAGGAGGTGTTTTTGTAACCGTATTTTTATTTGCTGTATAGGTAAGTCCAGCATTAAAGTTTAAAGATTTAACTTTGAATTTATAGTTTAAAGCATGTTCAATACCCACATTTCTCATGTCTCCAATATTGAATATGACATCTCTATTTTGACCAGAAACTCCAGTTGAGGGTGGTAATACGATCCCGAACAATAAGTTTTCTTTGGTATTGTTATAGACATCAGTAGTCCAGGTTAATTTGTTTTTGAAAAAACTTAAATCATAACCAAAGTTGATTTCTTTTGATGTTTCCCAGCCTACTTTTTCATTAGCATATTGCATTTGGGTAGTTCCGTTAACTAAATACTCAAGTTTTCCTGTTCCAAAGAAATAGTCTAAGTTAGGAGAAACAGTTGATTGATTGGTGTATTTTGTAAATCGATCATTTCCAGTTTCACCATAACTCATTCTTATTTTGAATGAATTGGCTACATTTTTAAAGTTTTTCCAAAAATCTTCATCAGAAACATTCCATCCTACAGATACTGATGGAAAATATCCCACTCTTCTGTCCGTGCTAAATTGAGAAGAAGCATCGCGACGAACACTTGTACTAAAAAGGTATTTTCCTTTGTAGTTGTATTGTATTCTGCCCATTACACCTAGAAGGGTTGCTGTGTAATCATTACCAGATGAACCTACAATAGCACTACCAGTATATCCGTCTAAAACAGTAATAAGTTCACTTGATTGTTTTTGTTTAGTTGCAAAAAAGCTAGAGTAATTTGTCTCTTGTACAGAACCCACTAAGACAACACTTAAATTATGTTCACCAAATGATTTCTTATAATTTGTTATAAATTCCCCGGTTAAATTTGAATAAGTTTCACTTGTAGTGGTGTTTGATGAAATAGGGTTTTCATTAACTAATTCCCCATTAGTTCTAATAACATTTAATTTAGGAATGAGTCTAATTCTTTTAGTGTCTGAGTAATTAGCACCACCTCGGGCTGTAAATGTTAAGCTTTTGCTCGCTTTGTATTCTGCTTGGAGGTTACCAATGGTGTTGTTAACGTTACGGTGGTCTGTGGTTTGAAAATTTCTTGCTACTGAAGCAAGATTGTCTCCTTGATTTCCATCATCCACTCCTTCTATTAATGGAACATCACCTGCTATAGCTTGTTGGTAGGCATGGTATTTAAATACTTGTAATAATAAACCATTGTTTGAAACCTGTTGGTCATCTCGTCTAAAACTTAATCCATTAGTTATTTTCCAATTCCCTTTGGTAAAAGTAGTGTTCGATCTCATATTAAAACGAGTGAAACCTGAGTTAATTAAACTACCGTCTTGCTTGAACAAACTGGTGTTTAGACTATATACTAAATCTTCTTTACCACCTGAAACATTGATACTATGGTTTTGAATAGGTGAATAATCAATCAATACAGACTTAGATATATCGGTATTATTGGTTAATTGTGATTTTGTACGCTCTATGTTATTAGCGGTACTCCCTAAAATATTAGCAGGATTTGCTAATTCTGATTGGATTAATTGAACATATGATTCTTCTTCAGGAGATATGAAATGGTTTTTAGAGGTTATGTGTTGTACTCCATATTCGCTATTTATACGAATTGCCATTGTTCCTTTTTTACCTTGTTTAGTCGTAATTAAGATTACTCCACCTGCTGCACGAACACCATAGATGGATGCCGAAGAAACGTCTTTCAGTACCTCAATAGATTCGATTTCACTATTGCTTAATTTTGGATCGCCATCAAAAGGTATTCCATCTACTACAAATAAAGGATTATTTTGTCCATCTAATACAGAGCTAAATCCACGAATAATAATGTTAGATTGTGATCCTGGATCTCCAGAACTAGCCACAACGTTTAAACCGGCAACTTGTCCTTGCAATGCATTTCCAAGGTCAGAAGTAGTTTGTTTGGTTAGTTGTTCAGCAGTTACTTTGGTTACAGCACCCGTTACTTCTCTTTTCTTTTGAGTTCCATATCCTACAACAACAATTTCATCTAATTCATTTTGATTGATTTTTAAATCGATGTTGATTGTAACTCTACTATTAACACGAGCATTTTGCGTAATAAAACCAATGTAACTAAAGCTTAAAATATCGCTTTCTTTTGCTTTTATGGTATAGTTACCATCAAAATCCGTTACCGTTCCTTTGCTTTTTTCATTTTTAATAGAAATGGTTACTCCGGGTAATGGTCCGCCATCTCCAGTTACTTTTCCTTTCACAAGGATCGTTTGTGCGTGCAAAACACCAAAGCCAAAAAATAACAAGAATGTTATTAATCCAGTTTTGAGTTTCCAATTGATTAGTAAATTGAATTTCATAATTTTGGTTGTTTAAATTGAGTTCACAAAGTTTTATAATAAATATGGTTTAGGGAGTAACATATGTTTTATTAATTGAAACAAATGGGCAATATGTTAAATTAATGATAAGATTTTCTTTATTACTAGAAATAGGAATATTTTTTTTGTTATTGATTTTTTTGCATAAAAAAAGAGCCCGATATACTATCGAGCTCTTTTAGAAATTTTAAATATTTAATAATGATTATGGCCTAACTTCTTTTTCTACTACATAAAAATCATCTACATAGATAGTGGCAGTTGTTGTTTTTGGTGAGTTTGAAATAACTCTAAAGTACATTTGAGTGATTAATGTAGTGCCAGTATAATCTTTTTCAAATGTTAACCATTTTCCTGATTCAACAGGTGGTCTTATAGTATTAAAAAATTGTGGACTGTAATTTGAAGAGAAAGTCCATCCCGTTTGAGTAGGTGCTTCTACCCCTGTAGCGCCAGGGACTATATATACTTTGTATCTAATAGTGTAAATTTTTGAAGCATCAATTGTAATTCCAGCAGGAAGTGTAACTATTGCTTCAGCTTTAGCTTTTCCAGGAACAAGGCTCAGTTTAAGACTTGCTGCTCCTGATGCAAATTGTTCTGTAGATACAACTACTGTACCATCACTTGTTCCGCTTGGTTTCCATAAGATTCCACCATTCTCAAAACCTGATACAGATGAATCCCCTACTAGATTTACATCATGCATTACCACAGATTTATCTGTAAATGGTTGTAGAACTCTGTTATCGGTCGATTTTAATGAAGTACCGGAATAGGAAATCGTGATGACATCAGGTCTGTAAATCTTATTAACTAATTTAACATCTAAGATAGTTTGATCTGTACTATTTAGAATGATGGAGGCAATAGGGAACGTGATACCATTAACTTTAACGGTAAAATCAGCTTTCGGGTCTGTAAATGAAGCAAATTCACCTGCAAAAGGAACTTGAATTGTTTCATTTGCTTGTTCCTTAAGTATTCCAGATACTACAAAAGGTTTAGTCGAAGGAGTTACTTTTATAGGACGAGTAATTAAATAGGTTCTAGAAGCTGCTGGGATATTTTGTCCGGTTCTCACAATAGCAATACTCGCTTTAAAAACACCTATCTTTTTAAAGACAATGTCAGCTTCTGCACTAGTACTAGAAGCAACAACATCACTAGGTGAGGAAGCTACTCCAGCGGCTAATACTTTTTTTATTGACCAAGTACGCCCCGTTGGTTCTCCAATTGTTGTTTGGTCAGAGAAATGCAATAGATCTCCTGCTTCAACATATACAGTGTCTTTATTATTTAATGGTATAGGAACATTGTTTTGTAACACTTGTAGTTTACCTGAAATGGTGTCGTAAACTTTTACCATAAATGTTGTGTCAATTACCCATCTGTTTTCATCAATTTTTTTAGAACCCATAAAGTAGTTTATTCCACCAGTATTTCCTCTAAAGGTTACAGAGTCTTTAAAAACATTGTAAAGTCTCACTTTTTTCATACCTGCTTCAGCAAACTGCAAAATGATTGTTTTTTCTTTTGTTAGGGTATCTCCTTTGTTAATGACAGTAAAAGTAGTGTCTTTTGTTTTGATTGGTCCTTGTAAGAAATTGATGTTTTTATCAATCATCCAAGTGTGATCAATTTGACCTTGAGATAAATCAGTAAAAGTCATGTATTTATTTAGACTTACTGAAAGTGTCTTTAGTGTTCCAGCGCTATTGTAAAAACCAATGTCACTAAATGAATTTGGTGCTTCGTATTCTGACTGGCATCCAAAAAAGATACCTGATAATACAAGTCCTATTATTAATAATTTATTTTTCATCTTATTTTTTTTTTGTTCTATGATACTTTTTTAAACGCAATCAAAACGGAATTAATTAGTTAATTCATATAGTTTTGGATTAGTAATAATTTCTCCATTTGGTAATGGCCAATAAGCATGTGAAGCATCATTGTAGTTTTTTGAAGCCTCTTGAAATTCATTCCAATTAAGGTCTACTAGAGCGTCTCCAGCAGGAACTTCTGTTACAATACATCCATATCGAGTTACCTTATTTCCTGTTATTTCATCGATCACATCAAAGTTTTGAGCATAATATCTTCTAGCCGCTAATTCTTTAAAACGATCTAATTTTACATTCCATCTTCTTAGGTCAATATTTCTTTCGAAACCATATCCTTCAGCTGACAATTCAAGAGGATACTCTTTGTATCTTAAATGTTTTCTAAGGGTTTCTTTAGTATAAGTAACATCATTGTGATCGTTAAGTGGGTATTCACCTGAACCGTTAGTTCCTAGTAATTGTAGACCTGAACGTCTTCTAACTTTATTTATTTGGATTAAAGCTTCATCAATTTTGTTCATTTCTAATAAACATTCTGCATATTGTAAATGAATTCCTCCTAATCTAATTAATCTTTCATTTACAGCTGAACGTACTTTACCAGGAGATAAAATATTTTCACCTCTAGTCAAATCCCAGTTGGTGTGTTTTCTCCAAAAACATGTCATCTTTACATTAAAATTACAAGCTTGTCCTGTTTCTGCTCTTAAATAATATGGCATATCTATATCGTCTACTACTGCTACCGACCAAGAAGTTCTTAAATTGAATTTTCTTAATCTAGGTTGACCTGTTACTTTGTCAGTTACAATGTTTCTAGGGTCTTGAGTATCCATAGGATCATTTCTAAATTCAAGGATTAACCAGTTTGCAACTACTGCTCCAAAATAAGTTCCTGTTGCTCCAGTAAATTGTAGTTGTAATCCAGATGTATTGGCTACATCTCTACTGTCGTAATTGTTGTAGTTGTCAGTGTATCCAGTAGCATAAGAGATTTCAAGAATTGATTCATTATTGAATTCATCCATGGTGGTAAAATTACTTCCAATATTTGGCATTAAAGTATAGCCGTAATTGTCTATTACTCTTTTGAAATAAGGAGCAGCCTCTGTGTAGTTGTTTTCATATAAATAAGTTTGTCCTATTAATGCTTCGGCAGCACCAGCTGTTACTCTTCCTTTATCTTTTCCAGTCCATGTTGGAGGTAATTTTTCAGAAGCATATTTTAAATCATCCAAAAAGAATTTTTTAACTGTTTCGGCTGTTTCAAGTGGTTTATAAAAGTCAGCTTCGGTTACTGGAACATCTTTAAAAATAGGTAAAGATCCTGCATTGTATGTATGATACAGATTAAAATAATGAAATCCTCTAAAAAAATGTGCTTGTGCTAAAATATTTTCAGCTAATTTTTTATCTGCTTCATTTGTTAAGGTTGGAATGATTTTTTCTGCCGCAATAATTACTTGATTAGCTCTAAAAATCGTCACATAATTTGCTGCCCATTTATCATTTATAGCATTTTCTGCATTAGTAAATATTTGCAGATAATATGGATTACTATTACTAGGTCTTTGGTATCCATTAGCCCATGCTAAGTCAGTATTTGCTAATCCTTCTATAATTTTATAATTATTGTTGCTAGCAAATGATTTATAAACAGCTGTTAAACCTTTTTGTAAGTCAGTTGTGTTTTTCCAAAAACTATCAGTTGAGATATTGTTTGGATTTGTTTCCGTTAACCAATCTTTTTGACAGCTGGTTACGCTTAGGGTGAGCGCCATGACTGCAATTAGTTTGGCGTATATATGTTTTTTCATCTTTTTCATTTTAATAAGGTTAATTTCTTTTCTAAATTAGAATTCAAACTGCATACCAGCCGTAAATTTTGAACTTTGAGGTACTGTTCCTTTGTCAATACCACGAGTACTTAAACCGTTATTACCTACTTCTGGATCATATCCTTTGTAATTTGTTATTCTTAGAGGATTTTGCGCAGTTACAAAAAAGCGCAGTTTTGATAAACTAAGTCTATCAGTAACTTTCTTTGGTACTGTATATCCTAATGCTACATTACGCAATCTTACAAATGTTCCATCTTCTAACCAATAATCTGACCAACCTCTGTAATTATTGTGCAAAGCACCTCTATCAGCGGGAACTTGTGATGTTGGATTTTGTGGGGTCCACTGGTAGATTAAATCTTTGTTGTTTGATGATTTATATCCTAATGCTTTACTACCATTAATGATTTCAGCTCCAAAAGAACCATACCATTGCATTGAAAAATCAAAATTCTTAAACTCGGCAGAATAATTCAAACCTATTTCAAAATCAGGAGTTCCGCTTCCAGCAAATCTACGATCATCATTTGTTATTCTTCCATTTCCATCAGTATCTACATATCGTAAATCTCCTATTTTTGCGTTAGGATCAATAACTTGGTAGGCGCTTAGTTCGTCTTGGTTTTGGATTACGCCATCAGTTTTCATCAAGAAAAAGGCACCAGCAACATATCCTTCCGCTAAAGCAGAAACTTTGTCTTGATCATTGTCTTGACCAGAAACAGTACTGCCGCTAAAATAGAGTAATTTGTTAGAGCCACTCATCTTAGTAACGATATTGGTGTTTTTAGTGAAATTGATTCCCAGATTAGATTTGAATTTTTTTCCAGTACGGTAGTTTAAAGCATATTCAATACCTGTATTGGTCATGTTACCTACGTTAAGAACAACATCAGCACCTGATCCACCTCCAGCAGATAGTGGTAATGAAACAGGGAAAAGCATGTCTCTTTTTTCAGTTACATAAAAATCTGAAGTTAAGGTTAGCTTATTGTTGAAGAAGCCAAAATCAAATCCGATATTGGTTGATACTGATGTTTCCCATTTTACACCTTTGTTAGCAAAATCAGTTTGAGTTGCTCCTTGTATAAAATTTTGATCCGTTCCTGTCCCTAAAACATAATCATTGTTTAAGGCAATATTGGCACTATATGCATAATCAGAAACACCTGAATTACCTGT
This sequence comes from Flavobacterium sp., assembly GCF_049590715.1. Taxonomy (GTDB): domain Bacteria; phylum Bacteroidota; class Bacteroidia; order Flavobacteriales; family Flavobacteriaceae; genus Flavobacterium. The sequence continues at coordinate 2,253 of NZ_JBAWDL010000334.1, read as the reverse complement.
TGTACCTCTACTCATTCTAGTTTTGAACGTAGCAATATTTTTATAAGGCTTCCAGAAATCTTCATCAGATACATTCCATCCTAGTGATATAGATGGGAACCATTGGTAATGTTCATCATTGAATTTTGATGATCCATCACGACGAGCACTTACACTCAAAAGATATTTTTCTTTATAGTTGTACTGTGCTCTTGCTAATGTTCCAATAAATTTAGTTACTCTGTTTTGAGTCCATTGGTTATTTCCAGATCCGGTATTGGCTTGACCATTCGCACCATTTATAACAGTGATGTCATTACTTACAATGTCAAATTTTTCTGCGTAGAACTCAGCATAGTCGTATTTTTCAGCTGAATATACTCCTGTTAGTCCTAAATTGTGATTCCCAAAAGACTTGTTGTAATTTACAATATGCTCAAGTGTATTTTTTGTAGCTCTTGAACTTAAATTTTTAATTTTAGATTGTTGACTAGGAACTAAATTTCCTTGATTGTCATAAGCAATGAAAGAAGGGTTAATTGTGATTCTTGTGATGTTGTCATAACTAACAGCTCCTCTTAAAGTATATTTTAAGTTCTTGGTAATACTCAATTCAGCACTAATGTTTCCATCAAAATAATCTCTAGCTGCTTTATCGGATGTTTGTAATTTATATCCAATAGTTGATAATCTAGTTGCTTCAGTATTGTCTCCACCAGTATTGTCAAGTGATGTTTGATCTAAAGATACTGCGTTTCCATATGGGTTGTAGCGTACGGCATCAAGAATTAAACCATAAGGAGCGTATTGTGTGTATTCATTTCTAGCTGACATTCCTGTTGAAATCTTCCACTTTCCTTTCGTGTATTGCGTATTTGCTCTTACATTGTAACGCTCAAAATCCGATTTGATTAAAGCTCCTTCTTGACCAAAATATCCTCCATTAATATTGTATGAAAGTCCATCTTTTCCGCCAGAAATACTTAAGTTGTGACTTTGTATTGGAGCCAAGTCATTTTCAATTACATTATAGAAATTACTGTTATTGGTCAATTGAGTTGGGTTGTTTTCAATTGTAGTAAATGAATTTCCAAATACAGTTCCACTTTGATTGTATTTGTTTAAAAATTCGATGTACAACTTTTCTTCTACTGTTGGTACAGGGATATGTCTGTAATTTTTTTGTACTCCATAGTAGCTGTCTACTTTGATTTTCATAATACCATTTTTAGGTTTTTTAGTTGTAATCAAAATAACTCCAGCTGCACCTCTAGTTCCATAAATAGCAGCGGAAGCTCCATCTTTCAAAACATCAATGGTCTCAATTTCGTTCATACTGATGTTTGGATTGATATCGTATGGTATTCCATCAACAACATATAAGGGTCTATTGTTTCCTAGTACCGATGATAATCCACGAATTTGTACATTAGCCTCAGCTCCTGGGTCACCTGAACTGGCAGTAACGTTCACACCAGCAATCAAACCTTGAAGTGCTGACCCTAAATCAGAGGTCGCTGTTTTAGAGACATCCTCTTCTTTAACTCTACTTACTGCTCCAGTAACTTCTTTTTTCTTTTGAGTTCCGTACCCTACAATGACAACTTCGTCCAGTGAAGAAACCTTAGATTTCATTACAACGCTAATGTTGTTCTTGTTTGAAATTTTTACTTCGTAATTGTTGTAACCTAAATAAGTAAAAATTAATACATCTGATGGGGATGCTTTGATTGTGAAGTTTCCATCAAAATCAGTAATAGTTCCCGTAGTGGTTCCTTTTACAAGAACACTAACCCCTGGTAAAGGACCTTGATCGTCAGTTACCTTTCCTTTTAGTAATGCTTGCGCCTGAATAACATTAAAACTAGATAGCAACATGAATAGTAACATACCAGTTTTGAGTTTCCAATTAGCGAGTAATTTGAATTTCATAATTTAATGGTTATTTAAAGTTTAGTTTTTCAAAGTTGTGTTTTATTCCAGTCTAGTAGAGGAACATATGTTTTTTAGAATAGAACAAATGTCTCATAAGGTAAATATGCAATATTTACTTGTAAAAATTATATTTGCATATGAATTTATTTTTTTTTAAAAACTAGATTATAATTGAAATGTGTTACTGTCGTTGTATGAATAATTCAGGTGCTTTTTATTTCAGTAAAATTGCATATATAATTGATTGTTAGTGTTTTGTGTTTTTTTTTGTTTTTATTTTTTTATTAGCTTTTTTTGGTGCTTGTTCTCTTTTTAACAGTTAAAAGGGATACTTGATTC
>NZ_JBAWDL010000333.1:0-17046 GCF_049590715.1 Flavobacterium sp. | reverse complement strand
GTAAGGTCACAAACTCTTGACATTATATATCTCTTTTAATCGTTATTCAAAATCAGGGTGCAAAGAAAAGAAAAATAAACGATTGAAACAAAAAATAACTACACAATTTTCAAAATTTCTTTCTGTAATATTTCTAAACTTTTATAAACGGCTCTATCTATCACTTTATCACGGGGTTGGCCAAAATTAAATTCTTCAACCAACACCTCATTTGGTGTTGCTAAAGCAATAAAAACAGTTCCGATTTCACCATTCCCATCACCTTTAGTTGGCCCCGCGTTTCCAGTTGTTGCTATAGCATAATCTGATTTCAGCAACTTTTTGACACTCAAGGCCATTGCTTTTACAACTTCGGCACTAACTACTGAAAATTCATCGATTAGCGGGGCTGGAATACCCAAAATATCAACCTTAGCTTCTGTAGCATACGAAACCACACTCCCTTTGAAATAACTAGAAGCTCCCGCAACGGATGTTAAAAGCGATGCAATTGAACCTCCAGTACAACTTTCAGCAGTAGCAATAGTAGTCTTTTGTCTTTTTAACAAATTACCAATTACCACTTCAATGGTTTCATCTTCTTCAAAACCAACTATGATATCGTTGATAATGTTATTTAACAGAACTACTTGATTTTCAATTTCGTTTTGCATTTTTTCTTTATGCGTTCCTCTAGCCGTCAAACGCAAACGCACTCTTCCCGGACTAGGTAAATACGCTAATTTTATAAACTCTGGCAATTCATTTTCCCAATCCTCAAGACGTTCCGCTACCATACTTTCCCCTTGACCATAGGTCAAAATCGTTTTATGTAAAATATACGGTCGTTCGTATTCTTTGACAATTTTTGGCACTATTTCATTTTCAACCAAATATTTCATTTCATAAGGCACACCTGGTAAAGAAACAAAAACCGTATTTTCTTTCTTAACCCACATTCCTGGAGCAGTTCCCACCTGATTATGCAGTACCGTACAACGAGAAGGAACCAACGCTTGATCTTTATTAATTTGTGTAATCGTACGTTTATAAAAACCTTCAATTATCTCCGTTACATGGGCCAAAACAGCTTCATCAACAACCAATTCATCCTCAAAATAATCACAAAATGTTTTTTTAGTAACATCGTCTTTTGTTGGCCCTAAACCCCCTGTAACAATAACCAAATCGACTTTATTTTGAAGTTTATTAAATGTATCTAAAATATGCTGTTTATCATCACTAATAGAAATCATCTCATGTGTCTCGACACCAATTTTATCCAATGCTTTTGAAATAAACGCCGAATTGGTATCCACAATTTGACCTATTAAAATTTCATCTCCAATGGTAACTATAGTCGCTTTCATTCTTTTTAATTTGAACTTATTATATAACGAAAAATTCAACATTTAAGGGTTTGTTAAATGTTGAATTTTTTTATTTTTTTTATCAAAAACACTATCCTACTGCTAAATCAAAATCTTTTTTAATTTCTTTTATTGCATCTTCAATTTGTTTTTTTACGCTTTTGAAAGTATCTACGATGTCTTTCTTTTTTCCTTCAGTTTTAGTCCAAGCTTCAATTTGCAGAATCTCTTCAAAAGCCACATTTAAACCTAATAAATCCAACGTTGGCTTTATTTTATGCGCATAAGCATAGGCGTGTTTGTGATCCTTTTTTTTGATACCTTCTTTAATTTGTGCTAAATCTTCTGGTATTTCAGTAACAAACAATGTCAAAACATCGTTTACAAAATCAGCATCATTGTCTGAAAGTGCGTACACTTTGGAAAGGTTGTAATGTAAAGCCATTATTTTACTTGTATTCTAAATAGTTTATGTCCCTCTAAAAATCCTTCTAAAACATCATTTGGTTTTACAGCAGCTACTCCTTCTGGTGTTCCTGTAAAAATAATATCTCCTATTTTCAAAGTAAAATACTCAGAAACATAAGCAATTATTTCATCTACTTTCCACAGCATTAGCGAGGTATTTCCTTTTTGGATTGTTTTAGAATTGTTCGTTAATTCAAATGTAAGATTTTCTACGGAATTAAAGTGACTTTTAGATAAAAAATCCCCTACCACTGCTGAACCATCAAATGCTTTCGCTTTTTCCCAAGGCAATCCTTTGTCTTTTAGTTTTTGCTGTAAATCTCTAGCAGTAAAATCTATACCTACACTAATTTCGTCATAATACTTATGCGCAAACTTAGGTTCGATATACTTTCCAACTTTATTAATTTTGACAATCAACTCAATTTCGTGGTGAATATCCTCAGAAAATTCTGGAATTACAAAAGGATGTTGTTTTAACAAAACCGCAGAATCTGGTTTCATAAAAATCACAGGCTCGTTAGGACGTTCACTATGGAGCTCTTCAATATGTTTGGTATAATTTCTACCAATACAGATTATCTTCATTATTTTTCAAGTTAATAAGTCGCTAAGTTACTAAGTGGCTAAGAATAAAAGTTTCAAAAAAAACTTAGAATCTCAGAACCTTAGAATCTCAGAACCTTATTTAGTATTTAACTTCCTTAATTTAATTGCTGTCAAAACCTTTTTAGTATACAAAGGGAAATCTGCATTTTGAATCCAACTGAAATAACCTGGTTCTGACTCTAAAATATCATTCACCCTTTTGCCTTTATGTTTACCAAAAGTAAAAATCTCTTCATCTTCTTTATTAAAAGAAATCATTCCCGCAAAATCCGCAATTTTTTTTCTTGTTGAAAATTCAGATAAGGATTTTATATCATTCTCTAAATCTGGATAACGCTCTAATTGCGCTTTCAAAATCTCGTAAGTTGCCATCGTATCTGCTTCTGCTGAATGAGCATTTTCTAAACTTTGATTGCAATAAAACTTATAAGCGGCACTCAAAGTACGCTCTTCTTTTTTATGAAAAATAGTTTGAACATCAACTGAAACGCGGTTTTTCATATCAAAATCAACTCCTGCACGCAATAATTCTTCGGCTAATAACGGAATATCAAAACGATCCGAATTAAAACCACCCAAATCACTATCTTTTATCATATTATACACCTGAGTTGCCAGTTCGTTAAAAGTAGGTTCATTAGCTACTTTTTCATCTGTAATTCCATGTACTGCGGTAGTTTGAGCCGGAATTGGAATCGTTGGATTTACTAACCAAGTTTTACTTTCTTTATTTCCGTTGGGATATACTTTAAATATCGAGATTTCAACAATTCTATCTTTCCCTATATCAATACCTGTTGTTTCAAGGTCGAAAAAGCAAATTGGTTTATTGAGTTTTAATTCCATTTTAGATTTTTGTAAGAAGTACAAATATAAATTTTTAAGCCGGTTTTTAATCAAAAAGACAAACTATTTTGACATAAAATTGAGTTTTGATTATTTTTCTAAAACACACTTCATCTACGATCAGTGTAGGATAAAACTATAGTTTTTTGATCTTTACCATACGCTTTTTTTAGGGTAATTAATACAGGTTAACATTCAAAAAAAACAGACCAATTAAAGATTTAACTTTCTTATAAAAGTATCACAAGTAAATCAAATCTAATAAAAAACGCTATGTAGTACTATTAAAGTAAGACATCTTTTAATATCAACAACCCCTAAGGCTATGTGTCAAAAAAAATAACCCCAATAAAAATCAATTCATTGGGGTTTGTTATTTTTATATTTAATGCGTACTAAAAATTTCGATTCAGATCAAAAGCTTCTAAATATTCGGCTACACGTTTTACGAACATTCCACCAAGGGCACCATCAACAATACGATGGTCATAACTGTGGGTTAAGAACATTTTTTGGCGAATGCCTATAAAATCACCTTCTGGTGTTTCAATAACTGCGGGTACTTTACGTATAGCGCCAAGAGCCAAAATCCCTACTTCAGGTTGATTGATAATTGGTGTTCCAAAAACACTTCCAAACGAACCTACATTCGTTACAGTATATGTTCCTCCTTTTGTATCATCTGGTTTTAATTTTCCTGCTTTAGCACGACTTCCTAGGTCATTCACTGCTTTTGCCATTCCTACTAAGTTCAGTTGATCTGCATTTTTAATAACTGGCACAATTAAATTCCCATTAGGCAAAGCGGCTGCCATTCCTAAGTTGATATTTTTCTTTTTAATAACATAATCTCCATCAACAGAAACATTCATGGCTGGATAATCTTTCAAAGCTTTGGCTACAGCCTCCATAAAGATAGGCGTGTATGTAAGCTTTTCCCCTTCTCTTTTTTCGAATTCATTTTTATGTTGATCACGCCATTTTACAATATTCGTTACATCTACCTCAATAAATGACTGAACATGCACCGAAGTTTGTATCGAAGCCACCATATACCCGGCAATCAACTTACGCATTCTATCCATCTCTACCACTTCATCACCTCCATTTACAGAAAGTGGTGCTTTGACCACTGGCGGTGTTTTTTGGGAAAGAGAAGGATTCTCTACCTTACTCATTGACATAGTGTCTGCAGTATAGGCTGGGGTTATTTTATTAAATTTACGATTTTCAACATACTCTAAAATATCATTTTTAGTTACACGCTGATCTTTACCCGTACCTACAATCATTTCAAGTTCATCAACAGAAACCCCTTCGGTAACGGCGATATTTTTAACCAGAGGAGAAAAGAATTTGTCAGACTTAGAAAAATTCTCTGGAGTAGCCAATAACTCTTTAGCTACTTCTACTGCTCTGGCAACCTCAGTAATAATTTCTGGATTAACAGTTTCATCAACCGTATCAACCACTTCATCCGTTTCAATTATAGCAAATGTTTGCCCTACTTGAACCAAATCATCTTTTTTAAAAAGCTGTTCCACCAAGACACCCGATACCTCAGATGGCACTTCGCTATCTACTTTATCTGTTGCTACTTCAACTACAGTTTCATCCGCTTCAATAGTATCACCAATAGCTTTTAACCAATTCGTAATAGTTGCTTCAGCGACACTTTCTCCCATTCTTGGAAGTTTCAATTCAAATCTTGCCATATAGTATTAACCTTAAAAAGGTACTTTTATTTTCTGTTTTGCAAAATTAGTCATTTTTTAAAATATAAAATTCATTAATTGAGTTTTAAACATCAATCTTAACAACTGTCCCTCTTTCATTAGAATTATCACTGCCAATCAAAAACTCATTTTCTTTTGATACTATTTTAAAAGTAAACCGCTTATTTTTTAAGATTTCCATAAAGGCTATACATTTTTTAAACGGAATTGTATTAGCATCTAATAGTATTTCTATAGGTAATTCAGGAGGAGTCAATGACGGTAATTCCATTTTTTCCGTATTCAAATCATGAAAAACCACTTTTTTTTGTAATACATTTGCTAGTTTGTTGACCAATGAATTGTTTTTAGAATACAACACAAAATGTTTTTTCCCTTTTTGAACGATCCTTTTACCTTGAAACATTTTTATCACAGAAAAAAACAAAATTCCTATTTTCATGAATATCGAAAACAAAACAGATACTTTAAAATGTTTTTTGTAAAAGAAATTCATTGCTTCTTGAAAACGCTTCATATAAGTACTATCTTTAACAGTACTCTCTCCTTTATAATGAATAACGGTAGTTTCGTGAAAGTAATAATTTGATTTTCTTTTTTGTAATACCATATACGACAAATCAATATCGTCTGAATACATAAAACAATCTTCATCAAATCCGCCAACATCCAAATACAACTGTTTTTCCATCACCATAAAAGCCCCAACGAGAATTTCAACTTCCCCTGTTTGATTTTTAGCCAAATGACCTGCATAATAACGATCAAACAAAGTAGTATTAGGAAATAGTTTATATAAAGCTGTAATTTTAGTAAAAGCTACCCAAGGCGTGGGCGTACCTCTTTTGCTTTCAGGTAGAAATTTCCCAGCACCATCAATGAGTTTTACTCCAATAATACCTAAATTTTTTTGTCTTTCGGCGAAAGCCAACACTTTAACAAAAGTATCTTCAGCAACTACGGTATCAGGATTAAGAATGCAAATATATTTTCCTTTAGCTTTAGCTACTCCAATATTATTTCCTTTGGGGAAACCCGAATTTTCTTTGTTTTCAATCAGTTGCACTTCAGGAAACCGTTCTTTCATCATTTGACAACTATCGTCAGAAGAATTGTTGTCAATTACAATAATTTCCGAATCAAAGTCAACCAAAGCAGCTTCAACACTAGAAACACAGAGTTCTAAAAAATGTCGAACGTTATAATTAAGAATGATTACAGAAAGTTGCATGTCACAAATATAAAGAGATAAATTACTTTTACAAGTTAAAATCAAAGGCTATAATTACAAATTCATGAATTATTACCTCCATTACTTGTTTCGCTAATTTGCTAACGCTCGAATTGCTAATTATGTAAAAAAAATACGATAAATTTAGCGCTTAAAAATTGAATTAGTACAAATCTTTATGTACCAATTAACAAAAGAAAAATTTGCGAATTAGCGATTATAGTAACTCATGATAGTATTTATCTTTTTAACAAAAAATTCAAATTTAAAGAAACAACGGTTTAGGTACTTCCTAAAACCGCAGGTACTTTTGTCGCAAAAGAAAAGAAACCAATAACTTCAAATGATTGATTAGGTGTGCTACTTATTTAGAAGAAAAAAAATGTATTGCTCAGACTGGTTACAACAAACATCATAAACCATATTATTTATTTTTTATATGCTTTTGATGGAAACTCTTTTTTCATAACCAATGAGATAATAATAAAAAACATTTGTTTACTACCAAATAACAATTGCATATTAGAATTAATCCATAAAAAAAACCATAGACACTATTTATTTTTTTAAACTAGTCCCTGAGTAGTCTAAACAATCCAAATCGCCGAAGGTAATTTACATTTATAACAAGATAAAAAAGACTTAACCTTCAACAAAACCTAGTTATAAATTGCTTTGTTATCTCAACACTATTTTATAAGTCTAGAAACATAAAGTCAAACTTTACCTATATGAAATTACAATTAAATATTTGGTTAGTAGCAATTACTCTACTATCCTTTTTTTTTCAACACTCTAAAACATGGAGTCAAACACGCCCAAATATTATTGTGATTTTGACTGATGATATGGGGTATGCTGATGTAGGTTTTAACGGAGGAACAAATGTAGCCACTCCTAATATAGATGCATTAGCAAATATTGGTACTGTTTTTTCATCTGCTTATGTAGCACATCCTTTTTGTGGACCAAGTAGAACAGCTATTATGACAGGTCGTTATCCTCATAAAATAGGAGCTCAATACAATTTAGCAGAGACTGATGTAACCAATGGTATTGATCTAAATGAAACTTTTTTCTCTAAAGTTTTACAAGATGCTGGATACAAAACGGGTGCTTTTGGAAAATGGCATTTAGGCCAAGCTACAGCTTACAAACCAAATCAACGAGGATTTGATTATTTTTATGGGTTTTTACCAGGAGGCCATAATTACACTACAGCAACACCAGGTACTAACCCGTATACATGGGCCTTACAGAGAAATAATGCTTCCGCAGGAACGGCTAACGGTTTGTATATTACGGATTTATTTTCTGATGAAGCTGTTGCATTTATTAATAATGCAGAAAGCAATGATGCTCAACCCTTTTTCATGTATATAGCATATAACGCCCCTCATTCTCCAACAACACCTTTAGTTAGTGATGTAACAGCAATTACAAGTGCCCCATATAATTTAATATTTCCAAATACTACTGATGGTAATTTAAGAAAAGATCATGCTGCTTTAGTCTATGGTGTTGACAGAGGCATAAAAAAAATTGTAGATGAGCTAAAGCTTAAAGGAGAATTTGACAATACTTTAATTGTTTTTTTAAGTGATAATGGAGGTAAAGTAGCTGTTGATGGAGCAAATAACAGTCCTTTGAAAGGAGAAAAAGGAGATACTTATGAAGGAGGATACAGAGTACCTATGTTTATGGTCTATCCTAATCATATTGCTGCTGGTGCAAAATATAATGATCCAGTTTCTTCTCTTGATTTCTATCCAACATTTGTGGATCTTGCTGGAGGGACTATCCCTGTCGGGAAACAACTTGATGGAAAAAACATCTATCCAAATATTATTGCTAGTACAAATGCTCGCGCAGGCGAGGCTATTTATACGTTAAGACACAATGGAACCGGCTTTAATAATGTAGGAATAAGAATGGATCAATGGAAAGCTTTTTCTACTGGAAATGGAGTATGGCAACTTTATAATATCGTTAATGATATAGGAGAAACAACTAATTTAGCGTCACAAAATCCAACAATACTTAAAAAGATGGTTGAAGGAGCTTATCAATGGTCTAAAACGAATGTCGATGCTTTGTTTTTTGATAGCCCTGCTGCATCAACGCCATGGAGTGATGCAAATCCTCCTACTAAACCAGAAAACACACTTCCTAATTATCAAAAAACATTTTCTGGATACACTTTACAAACTCCAAAATTTTTAAACTATAAATACGCTGTTAGTTTACACCCAAACCCTGCAAAATCAGAGGTAAATATCGAATTAAATTTTGAAGCTATTGATGAAATTGATGTTTATATTTATGATGCAACAGGTCGTCCAGTTCAAGTTCAAAAGAATTTAATTATTGGAGAAAATAATGCTATAAAATTTAAACTAAATCCCAACTTAGTTAACGGAACATATTATGTCAGACTCGTATCAGGCGATTATTCTTTTAGCAAAGGATTGATAGTCAAAAAATAAATACTACAATCTATTTCAATATAAAGGGCTTTTAAATTAATGATAGAAAAGTGGAGATTAAAGTTTTTTATATGGGATAAGTGGCCTATACACTTATCCCTTTTTACTTTTTCTTCTATTCCTTCTACAGTCTTAATCTCCTACTCCTAATGTTTTGAATAACTCCTACTATACACAATAAGGTTTCTAGAATAAAACATAACCGATAATTGACAATAGGGAAAAAACAGCCCAAAATGCCATACGCTAGGGTAAATTTGAGAAAACAGCCCAACAGAAGACGTCAATTCCAAATGTGGTACAAAATAATTTTCAAAGCGATAAAGCAAATCCTATAAATAAAAATTTTTTAAGACAAGTGAAAACATCGATAAATCTCAAATTTATATCGCATTAATCATTTACTTATTGGTTGAATTGACAAATTTAACTATATCTAAAAAGATAAAGTATTTTAACCTAAGTCAAAGATAGGAACCCTAATGGAAGCGGCATCCTTATGGCGGTGGCTCATTATACTGTCCCAAGATATCAAGAACAGCAGGATTCAAACTTCCTAAAAAAGGCTAAACTTATGCTTAAAAAAAAATAAACCATCCTTATTTATATAAATAAGGATGGTTTATCATTTTGATTAAATACGTATACTAAATAAAAATACTTAAGATATAATAACATAAAGCGGCCAATAATCCTGAAACAGGAATGGTCAATACCCAAGCCCATAATAAACTTACAGTCACACCCCAACGAACCGCTGAAACACGTTTGGTCAAACCAACACCTATAATTGATCCTGTAATGGTATGTGTCGTACTTACTGGTACTTTAAAATGTTCTGTAAAATAAAGTGTCAAAGCACCTGCCGTTTCAGCGGCAACACCTTCAAAAGAAGTTACTTTGGTAATTTTAGACCCCATGGTTTTTACAATTTTCCAACCTCCACTTAAGGTACCTACAGCAATAGCCGTATAACAAGCTAACGGAATCCACTCAGGCATTGCGCCTTTGATTCCTTTATCATCATTTGGAAGTACCACTTGTAACCACTCTGGCAGCGTAATAATATCAACACCACTAGTCTTAATATAAACCGCAACTGCTGCAGCAATAATACCCATTACTTTTTGCGAATCGTTACCACCATGACCTAAACTAAAGGCTGCAGAGGACAATAACTGCATTTTTTTCAACACGGCTTCCGCTTTGTGCAAATTCAAACTACTAAAGACCAATGCAAATGTTGAAATGGACAATATAATAAAAGCTACCAAAAACCATTTTATATTATGCGATTCAAACACTACACTCCAAAAAACAGAAGACTCAAAACGTGGTTCTTCGATTTGTTCAATAGGAACCATTTGACTATAAACAAACCATACGGACACTATCATTAATAAAGCAGTAAATACTTTAGGAAGTATCGTTTTCTTTGAAGCATTTAATAACCAAATTGAAATCAAGTAAGACATCAAAGCTCCCAATAAAGGCGCAAGGACTATAAATATGATGATAATCATAACCCCTGAAGGCATCCCTCCGTTTTTCCCTTCTTTATACCAACTTACAATATTATACCAATGTTTAGTGTGTTCCACTCCGTCTTCAATAATAGTGTAATCTGAAAATCCGTGTATTGCAATGGCATGAGCAATAGCAGCACCTGCAAAACCTCCAATCAAAGTGTGCGATGAACTTGAAGGAATTCCTTGCCACCAAGTAATTAAATTCCAAGCAATAGCTGCAAGAACACCTGCAAGAATTACGGTTAGATTAATTTGACTCGAATCAGCAGTTTTAGCAACTGTATTAGCCACACCCAACCCAAAAACCCAATAGGCTAGAAAGTTAAAAAAAGCAGCCCAAATAACCGCTTGAACAGGTGATAGCACCTTAGTTGCGACTACAGTAGCAATGGCATTAGCAGCATCGTGAAAACCATTGATGTAATCAAAGATTAAAGACAATACTATTATAACTATAAGAAGAGTAAACATAATTTTGATTGAAAGATTGAAAAATTTTCGAAATTATTACGAATGCTTCACAGCAATAGATTCTAGAACACTAGCAACACTCTTACATTTATCAGTAGCGGTTTCTAGAATAGACAACACTTCTTTGTATTTGATAATGTTTTTAGCATCAGTTTCGTTTTCAAAAATTTCAAAAACAGCTTTATTATAAACATTATCTGATTTATTTTCTAACTTGCTAATTCTAGCACAAGCTTCGGTAATCTTCTTAATATTTTTAAAATCTCTCAATTGTTTTACTGCAGAATCAATTTGTTGACAAGCATCTAAATTGATTTCAGTTAATTTTCGAATTGATTTGGTGATTTTATCAACTTGATACAAACGCATGATACTTGAAGCGCCATGCAATCTATCTGCAACGTTATCAATTGACGTAATTAAAGAGTAAATATCTTCTCTATCAAAAGGAGTAATGAAATTTCTACTCAATTCCAAGTTTGTTTGACGTGTAATATCCTCTCCTTTTTGTTCCAATACATCAATTTTTTGAAAAAGTGCTTCTCTTTCTTTCAAAGGCAAATTAACTGCCTCATGTAAATCAGATGCTAATTCAATCAAATTACTTGATGCTTCTTCAAAAAGTGGAAAAAACTTTTTGTCTTTTGGTACTAAAAATTGGAAGATACTATTTAATGACATTTTTATCTATTTAATTATTTGTCGCAAATTTAATTTATTTTTTTAAACAAGAGTCATGATTCACAACAAATCAACTTTGGAACAAAAATCTTTAATTTAATTTCATCAAAAAAAAACAGAATAAAGCTTTTTGGTTTTTTATAAAAAAAACGTACTTTTGAAATCTCTTTATGATTAAAAACAGAAAAACATACCTTACTTCTTTACCAACTTCTAACGAAGTTGTCATTTCTGTTACTTTTACAACAACCACTACCCCTTTGGGGTAAACTTTTCACATATAATAGTATATTTGCATTTTCCTTATTCAAGGAAAGTCTTGGATGTATAAAAAATAGTACATTTTTTTTTAATAAAATAAACGGAATGAAAGTATTAAAATTTGGCGGGACTTCAGTAGCCAATGCAACAAACATAAAATTAGTTTTAGACATAGTCGCTAATAAAGCCAAGCAAGACAAAATAATTGTTGTGGTTTCAGCTCTTAGTAAAGTAACCGACACCTTACACTTAGCTGCCGCAAAAGCCGCAGCAAATGATGAATCTTTTAAAGAAATCATTGCTGATATTGAAAAAATGCATTTAGACACTTTGAAACAGCTAATTCCAGTTAGCGAACAAAGCGGTCTATTAAGCCATGTAAAACGAATCATCAATCATCTTGAAACATTATTAGATGGTTGTTATCTATTAGGAGAACTTTCAGCTAGAACTTTAGATACCATCTTAAGTTTTGGAGAATTACTTTCTTCGTATATCATTGCTGAAGCATTGAAACAAAATTTAAAAAGCAGCAGTTACAAAGACAGCCGCGAATTAATTAGAACAAATAACAACTTTGGTAAAGCAACTGTAAACTTTGACGTTACTAATTTATTGATTGCTGAATTTTTCAGTTTCAATAAAGACCAAGTTGTTGTAATGCCAGGTTTTATTTCATCATCAACTGATGGAATTAGCACTACTCTTGGTCGTGGTGGTTCTGACTATACTGCCGCTATCGTAGCAGCAGCTTTGGACGCCTCTGACTTAGAAATCTGGACAGATGTAAACGGAATGTTTACTGCTAATCCTAAGATCGTAAAACAAGCACAACCTATTGCTACCATTTCGTACCAAGAGGCAATGGAATTATCGCATTTTGGCGCCAAAGTATTGTACCCACCTACAATCCAACCGGTATTACAAAAAAACATACCATTATATATAAAGAATACTTTTTCTCCTGAGGAAGAAGGAACCTATATTTCTAACAATCCAATTGCAACTACTAATCCTGTAAAAGGAATAAGCCATATTGAAAAAATCACTTTGATTACTCTTGAAGGATCAGGAATGATTGGTGTTACAGGTTCGTCAAAAAGACTTTTCGAAGTACTTTCTCAAATGCATATTAATGTTATTTTTATCACTCAAGCTTCATCTGAACATTCGATTTGTATCGGAATTCAAAACGAAGATGCTGAAATCGCTGAAATCGCTATCAACAAAGCATTTGAAATCGAAATCGACCAGAACAAAGTTGATCCATGTATCGTGGAACAAAACTTATGCATCATTGCACTTGTAGGTGAGAACATGAAAAACCATCAAGGTTTGAGCGGTAAAATGTTCAGCACTTTAGGAAAAAACAATGTAAACATTCGTGCGATTGCGCAAGGAGCTTCTGAAAGAAATATCTCTGCGGTTATTAATGAAAGAGATGTAAAGAAAGCATTGAATACCCTTCACGAACGTTTCTTTGAAGACAACACCAAACAATTGAACCTATTTGTAATGGGTGTTGGTAATGTGGGTGAAAAATTCATGGAGCAAATTAACCAACAAAGAAAATTCTTGAAAGAGAATTTAAAAATAAACCTTCGTATAATTGCCGTTTCTAATTCTAGAAAAATGCATTTTGACGAAGACGGAATTGACTTGAAAACATGGCAAGCTGTTTTAGCTGACGGAGAACCTGCAAGCCAACAAGAATTTGTTTCCAAAGTAAAAAAGCTGAATTTACGTAACAGTATTTTTGTAGACATCACTGCAAATCAAGGTGTTTCTCAATTATACGAACAATTCTTAAAAGAAAGTGTTGGAGTTGTGACTTGTAATAAAATTGCTTGTGCTTCAGAGTTCAGTAATTACAAACACTTGAAAAATCTTTCTCGTCAATACAATGCGCCTTTCTTATTTGAAACTAATGTGGGTGCAGGATTACCTATTATCGACACGGTTAAAAACTTAATTGCATCAGGTGATAAAGTGAATAAAATTCAAGCCGTTTTATCAGGAAGTTTGAACTTTATCTTCAATAATTTTGATGAGAAAAATTCATTCCATGACGTGGTAAAAGAAGCTGGAGTTCAAGGTTTCACTGAACCAGATCCAACTATTGACTTAAGCGGAATTGACGTAGCTAGAAAAATTCTCATCTTAATTCGTGAAAGCGGTTATACAATGGATATCGAAGAAATTGCTAACGAATCGTTCCTACCTCCAGCTTGTTTGCAAACTAAATCTAATGAAGAATTCTTTGCTTCGTTAATTGAATATGCAGCTCATTTTGATGGTATTTACCAAGAAGCGTTGAGTAAAGATTCAAGATTAAAATATGTAGCACAATTTGAGAATGGTAAAGCAAGCGTAGGTTTGCAATTCATCCCAAAAGACCATCCTTTCTACAACCTAGAAGGAAAAGATAATATCGTCTTATTTTACACCGACCGTTACGTTGACCAACCTTTATTAATCAAAGGTGCTGGTGCGGGAGCTGCGGTGACTGCTTCAGGGATTTTTGCAGATGTGATTAGAATAGGAAATGTTTAAAAATTAAGTTGCTAAGCAACTGAGACTCTAAGTCGCTAAGAGATGTATTTCATTCAGAAACTACCTTTTTCAACTTAGAACCTCAAAAACTTAGAACCTCAGAACCTTATAAAAATGAATGAAATAAAAGTATTTTGCCCTGCTACCATTGCGAATCTCTCTTGTGGATTTGACGTTTTGGGATTGTGCTTAGACAATGTTGGGGACGAAATGATTATTCGAAAATCAACTGAAAAGGGTGTTCGCATCACCAAAATTGAAGGTGCTGATTTACCTCTTGAAACCGAAAGAAATGTTGCTGGTGTGGCTTTGTTAGCGATGCTAGAAGAAACAAAAGCCGACTTTGGTTTTGAAATCGAAATTTACAAATACATCAAAGCCGGAAGCGGAATTGGTAGTAGTGCTGCTAGTTCAGCTGGTGCTGTCTTTGGTGCCAATGAATTATTAGGTAAACCATTTACCCGAAAAGAGTTGGTTAAATTCGCGATGCAAGGCGAAAAACTAGCTTCTGGAAATGCACATGCTGATAATGTTGCTCCTGCCCTTTTGGGAGGGTTTACGTTGGTTCGAAGTTCGAATCCATTAGATATTATCAAAATCGAAAGTCCGTCGTTATTGTACGCTACGGTGATCCATCCGCAAATCGAGTTGAAAACTTCGGATGCGCGTTCGGTATTGAAGCAAACCGTTTCTTTAAAAAGCGCGATTACGCAATGGGGAAATGTAGGTGGACTAATTGCAGGATTGTATACTCAAGATTACGAACTAATTGGCCGTTCATTACATGACGAAATAGTTGAGCCTTTAAGAAGTGTTTTGATTCCAGGTTTTGATTTGATCAAACAAGCGGCATACGAACAAGGAGCATTAGGTTCAGGGATTTCAGGTTCAGGTCCTTCTATTTTTGCTTTAAGCAAAGGAAAAGAAACCGCCGAAAAAGTAGCCAAAGCCATGTGCGCCGTTTACGACGAAATAAAATTGCCTTACGAAATTCACGTATGTAAAGTGAATGATGAAGGGATGAGAGTTATTTAAAAATTAAGGAATTTGGATTTGGGAATTTGGACTTACTGAATCCTAAATCTAGAATAACAATAAGTATTAAAAATTAAGGAATTTTGATTTGGGAATTTTAATTTATTAAATCCTAAATAAGAAAATCCTAAATCCTAAATATAAAATGAAATATTACAGTTTAAACCATAACGCACCAAACGTTTCTTTTCAAGAAGCAGTAATTCAAGGATTAGCCTCTGATAAAGGATTGTATTTTCCTGAAAGTATTACTCCTCTTCCTCAGGCGTTTTTTGACAATATTGAAAATTTAAGTAACGAAGAAATTGCTTTTGCTGCAATCCAACAATTTGTTGGGGACGAAATTCCAGAAGCGAAATTAAAAGAAATCATTGCCGAAACTTTATGTTTTGATTTCCCAGTAGTTCCTGTAGAAAACGGAATTTACTCTCTAGAATTGTTTCATGGTCCTACGATGGCGTTTAAAGATGTGGGAGCACGCTTTATGTCTCGTTGTTTGGGGTATTTTAACAAAGATAAAAAAGATAGCAAAAACACCGTATTAGTAGCGACATCTGGAGATACAGGTGGAGCGGTTGCTAGTGGGTTTCTTGGTGTAAAAGGCGTTGAAGTCATCATTCTTTATCCTTCTGGAAAAGTGAGTGACATTCAAGAAAAACAATTAACGACTTTAGGTCAAAATATCAAAGCTTTAGAAGTGGATGGTGTTTTTGATGATTGTCAAGATATGGTTAAAAAAGCATTCTTAGACGAAAGCTTAAAACACAAAGGATTAACATCAGCGAATTCTATAAATATTGCACGCTGGTTGCCACAGATGTTTTACTTTTTCTTTGCGTACAAAGCCTTGAAAAACCAAAATAAAAAATTAATTTTCTCTTGTCCTAGTGGAAATTTTGGAAATATCTGTGCAGGTATTATTGCTAAAAAAATGGGCTTACCAGTTCATCATTTTGTTGCTTCTACAAATGTGAATGATACGGTTCCAAGATTCTTAGTAGATGGGAAATACGATCCAAAAGCCTCGATTGCAACTATTTCAAATGCGATGGATGTAGGGAATCCGAGTAACTTTATTCGTATTCAAGAGATGTATAACAACGATTTAGAGAAGTTTAAAAAAGACTTTTCATCCTACTGTTTTACAGATAAAGAAACGACTGTTGCAATGCAAAACATATACAAAACCGACGGTTATATTGCCGAGCCTCATGGTGCGGTAGGATATTTAGGTTTGAAGAAAGAATTGGTTTTACATGAAAATGCGATTGGTATTTTCTTAGAGACTGCTCACCCAATAAAATTCTTAGATGTGGTAGAACCTGCTTTGAATATCACCCTTCCAATTCCAACTCAAATTGAAGCGGTAATGCATGAACCAAAAACAAGTACTAAAATCAAGACTTATGAGGAATTGAAAGCTTTTTTAGGTTAATAATTTATTCAAATCATACTATAAATAACGACTAAGAAGTGATTTTTAGTCGTTTTTTTTAAAAATTGTCCCAAAAGTTTAAATAACTACTTCTAAACTGCTTTGTACTTTATATAAATAGCGATTTAGTTTTTATTCAAAATAAGTTAGAATCGAGTTTTTCCTTTTTAGACTAACTAATATTTATGCTTAATTTTTGTCGCTCCACAGGTTCTAGGATTGATCCAACTTGATTCTATAATAATTAAAAAACAGTTTGTCTCGTCCTAAATAACCGATACAGATTATTAGACAAAAATATTTAATTTAAACACTTGCAAAAACGTTTTTGCAAGTGTTTTTTGTTTTATAAGTCC
>NZ_JBAWDL010000332.1:0-1857 GCF_049590715.1 Flavobacterium sp. | reverse complement strand
GTTATGGGAATAGAACTTTTTGGTTTAGAAAGTGGTTTGTACATGGGTCTTGCCTGTTGCATTGCATATCTATTATCTGGTTCAGTAGGAATTTATAGTTCTCAAAACTCAAAAGGAACCAAATACTATTTGTACGAACGTTTTAAAAGAGCAAACTTGAGACATTTGTAATTGCTTTAAAGCTATTCCTGTTTCCCTATAAATAATAATTCAAATAATTGAAAAGCTTGTTTGGATTCATTTCAAAACAAGGTTTTCTTTATTTTTTATTTAACTTATTTTAATCTTTCTTCGTACATTTTTAGTAATTGTGTCACTGTATTCCAATTTCTAATTGTAGCTGAAACATTTAGTTTTTTTTCAATATATTTTTGATCAAAACGAGTTTTTCCAGCTCCTACTGCATATTTGATAAAAATTCGATTTCCATCAATTCGAGCTTCGTCAGGTTTGAATTGACTTATCTTTAAATCATTAATGTTTTCCGACTTTAATTCAACAGAAACAAAAGCAACGTACAGTTTTTTAATATCTACTTCTTTTTCTTTCATGAAAGAGTTATTAGTAAAACAAGCTTCTAAATCGGCTTTATTAATAACAATCACAGGAACTTCATGTCCAAAAGCCTTGAATATTTCTTGTTTGATTTGAAAACCAACTTTCGCAGCATTTTCTTCTTCGGAATCTACAAAAACATTCCCAGACTGAATATAGGTTTGCACATTGATCAAACCTATTCCTTCCAAAGTGGTTTTCAAAACCTCCATTTTCATCATATTGTGGCCTGAAACATTGATACCACGCAGCAAGCATAAGTGAGTTGTCATTTGTTATTTTATTTATTTTTCAAAGATATTAGTTTGAAAATGAATTCCAAATTATCATCTACTTCATAGAGATTTAAAAAATGTATTTATAAAAAAAAAGGTAAAATAACTCATGGTATATACATACTCGATCTAAGTAGCGTTTCTTAATTTAAAAACAAAAAACTATCTTCGCTTTAGTTTCAATTGATCCCAATTTTTTATTTTTAAATGAACAATCTTCTACAAACTCCTATCGAATATCTCAAAGGCGTTGGCCCTCATCGAGGCGAATTATTTCGTAAGGAATTGGGCATTCATAAATATAAGGATTTAATCAATCTGTATCCCAACCGCTATATTGATCGTACGCGTTATTACAAAATCAACGAACTGCAAAACACCGTTGCCGAAGTTCAAATTATCGGTAAAATTGTGCATCTTAAAACGGTGGAATTTGGTAAGAACCGTAAACGATTAGTTGCTACTCTTATTGATGATACTGGACAGATGGAACTAGTTTGGTTTCAGGGACATAAATGGATTAAAGAATCCCTGAAGTTGAATGAAATCATTGTTGTTTTTGGTAAATGCACTTCATTTAATGGCGCATTCAACATGGCACATCCAGAAATGGAACCGCTATCCGAACACCAACAAAGTTTGCGTTCAGCCATGCAACCCGTATATCCTTCGACTGAAAAGTTAACCAATAAGGGGATTACCAACAAAGTAGTCAATAAGCTGATGCAACAATTGTTTCAAGAAGCACAAACTTTATTTTCAGAAACTTTACCCGATTACCTTATTCAAGAATTAAAGTTGATTTCTAAGCGTGAAGCGTTGTTCAATATCCATTTTCCAACCAGTGCCGAAGCTTTGGCGAAAGCCCAGTTTCGTTTAAAATTTGAAGAACTTTTCTATATCCAGATTCAGTTAATCCTGAAAAACCTGATTCAGAAACACAAAATAAAAGGTCATCCTTTTACAAAAGTGGGCGACTATTTTAATGATTTCTATCAAAATCATTTGCCGTTTAATCTCACAGGTG
>NZ_JBAWDL010000331.1:0-1507 GCF_049590715.1 Flavobacterium sp. | reverse complement strand
CAAATGCCATAATAATATCAGCACCGATAGTACGTTGAATTTCCATTACATTTTCAGGTGTAAAAACGTGGTATGAGCCATCAATATGCGATTTAAACTTCACTCCATCCTCCTTAATCTTACGATTGGATGAAAGTGAATACACTTGATACCCACCAGAATCTGTCAATATAGGACGATCCCAGTTCATGAATTTATGTAATCCACCCGCTTTTTCTAGAATTTCAGTCTTTGGACGAAGATATAAGTGATACGTATTTCCCAAAATAATATCTGGATTAATATCCTCTCTTAACTCCCTTTGATGCACTCCTTTAACAGATGCAACCGTCCCAACTGGCATAAAAATTGGGGTTTCAATCACACCATGATCAGTGGTAATACTTCCTGCTCTAGCTTGAGACTGTGGATCTTTTTTTAATAAATCAAACTTCATACTACGATTTTTCTTCCGATTGTTCGGCTGGCAAAGATAGTTTAATTTAGAAAAACTTACCCTTTTTTACTCCTAAATTACAGGATGAAAAAATTAACAGCTAATTCGCATATTTTATCCTTTTTACAAATTACATTTTATTAATCGTAACCAAAAAAAATATGCTAATTCCGCTTATAATCTGCATAATTACAATCAAAGTAAATGAAAAAATTGCAACCCAAGCGATAACGAATAAGTGAAGTAATCTGCGGTTAAAATCTTTAAGTGCCTTTTCGAATACAATTATTTAACAGTTACATTTATCCCAATAGTTTCATTATCACTTTTGAAGTTTGTAACTTTGTAATGTGCCTGATCCAGCTGTACACTATAGCCCTTGTTCAAAACGTTTTTTTTACTAGGTCGTTGCAGGAGCTTCCTCTGGTCGCTCTGCCTCTCCCGTAAAAAACAACGTTTTCTCACTCGGGGCTGCCGTTTCCATCTGGGGCATGGACTCCGCAAACCATAACGTTACCAATTTCAAAATAACGTTTAGCTAGTCTAAAAGTTAGTATATAAAAAATCTGCCAAAATCCGCGTGCTAATTTTTTAACACAAATTATTACAGATAAAGCAGATTTAAAAAAATTAAAAAAACTAGATCTAATCATAACGCTTAAAAAACTTAGGGAACTTCGTGCCTCCTATGCGCCCTTAGTGTTAAAAAAAAACAAAATATGAAACTCAACATTCAAGATACTTTCAACAAAGAGCTACCCGCTGACCCAAACGTAACCAATACAGTTAGACAGGTCGAAGACGCTTGCTTTTCATTTGTAACACCTAAAAAAACAGCTAACCCAACCATCCTACATGTTTCACCTGAAATGGCTGAAAATTTAGGATTGACCGAAGAAGATACCCAATCTGAAACTTTCAAAAAAGTGTTTACTGGAAATGAGGTTCTAGCTAATACTCATCCTTATGCCATGTGCTACGGCGGACATCAATTTGGGAACTGGGCTGGACAACTAGGTGACGGCCGCGCTATTAATCTAACCGAAATCGTACACAATAACCAGCGTTGGA
>NZ_JBAWDL010000330.1:0-20244 GCF_049590715.1 Flavobacterium sp. | reverse complement strand
ATCAAGATGATGGAGTTGGAGTTTGGACGGATCAATCGCCAAAACAAATAAATGCAGCGGCAGTAGGAGATCCTACATTCGATCTTACGAATGGAACCAATTTTAATCCAACAATTTATCACGATGGTAATGATGGACACAATCCAGCTACATCGGTTAAAAATGAATATACCTTGCTTACGATGTCCAGATTGTCAGGGACTCAAAATGCTAGGATTTATAAATCCAATGTTGGAAACTTTTTAATGGGATATTATTCAGGTAAAGAAGATGTGTTATATCTTGATGCTTCACCAAGTTTATTAGGAGGTAAAATAGCAACTACAGATCCGCATTTATATACGTTGAAACGTCAAACCACAGGAGCTTACAATATGTATTCCGCAGGGAAAACGTTATATAGTGGTGCTACTTCGGCTAATTCAACTATTGATTTGGATATTTCGGGTAACTCAGAGCCATCAGCTGCCTATATTTCTGAAACGATTCTTTATGAAAAAGCCTTACCGGCCTTAGACATTCAAAAAGTAGAAAGCTATTTAGCTATAAAATATGGAGTAACATTAGACCAAACGACTCCTTATAATTATGTGGCTTCTAATGGGACTACTATTACATGGAATGCTACAAACAATGCAACCTATAAAAATAATATTGCCGGTATTGGTCGTGATGATTTAACGGCTTTAAACCAAAAACAATCTAAATCGATTAATGCAAATGCGAATTTAACCATTGGTTTGGGAACTATTGCAGCAACGAATATTGCTAATGGAAACAGTTTTGCAGCAGATAAAAATTTCTTAGTATGGGGAGATGATAATGGGCCTCTTTTACCTCAATCAAGTGAGTTGCCATCGGTAGCGAATGCCATTTTCCGTGTAGGAAGAGAGTGGAAAGTACAAGAAACAGGAAGCGTAAGTAATTTAACCATCTCAATGAGTAATATTCCAGAATCAGCTTATGATATAGAATTGTATATTGATACGGATGGAAACGGAAATTTTAATAATGGACCAATTACCAAACATACAGGTACTATATCTGGAGGTGTAGCCACTTTTAGTGGAGTTGATTTAAATAACAATGATGTCTTTACTATTGGGTATTCTAATATTTCTCCTGGAGGAGTTGCAGGAGGATTAGGTGCTTGGTGGAGAGCTGATAAATTAGCAACTGCAACGACTTGGGGTGATTTTAGTGGAAATGGCTTTAATACCACAAAAGAAAGTGCGGGAACATTAACCTTGACCACGGCAGGTGCCAATTTTAATCCTACTTATAGTTTGAGTGGTACTTCTTTTGGATATGCAGTAGGAAATTCAATTTTTGCATCGCCTAGAAATTATGACAATATCTATATCTTTTCTGTGGGAGTACCTAAAGCGGGTCAAAATTTAATAATATGGTCAGAAAGAGCTACTAATGGAAATAATGCTACTTTATTTAAGCTGAATAATAATAGTTTGTATATGGATGCCCCTTATAGTATTCGTGCATCAAGTGTATTTCTTACTGGAGGCGGTGTGAATGACATCCCTAATTTGATTTCTAGTAAGAAAACACCAACTTCAATTACTAACTTTATTCAAGGTAAAGTGGCAACTACAGCCACGGGAACCTTTGCGAGTTATTCCTCTAACAATACAACGAATTTTAATCGTGTTGGAGGTTCATCTGGAACTAATTCCAGTGGAGGTTCAGAATTGTCAGAAGTTATTGTGTATCGAAATTCAAGCGCAATGACAGCAACTCAGGAACTTCAAGTGAATAGTTATTTGGCACTTAAATATGGTATTACCCTAGATCAAACGGTGGCTACGGATTATTTAGCCTCTGATGGTACGACTAAAACTTGGGATGCCACAGTCAATGCGGCGTACTCATTTGATATTACAGGTATTGGTCGTGATGATTTTACCGCTCTAAATCAAAAACAGTCTAAATCAATAAACACCGACAATGTGGTAACTATTGGTCTTGGAACTATTGCTGCCGATAATGCGAGTAATGCCAATACATTTACAGATGATAAAAGCTATTTAGTTTGGGGTAATGATAATGCTGCAACCAATTTACAAACGACCGAGATGCCAGCAGCAGCTTCTGTAAACACTATTTACCGTATGGGAAGAGAGTGGAAAGTGCAGGAAACAGGTGCTGATACAGGACTTTTGTCTGTTTCGTTTAGTAATGTACACCCGTTGGCTACTAGTATTGAACTGTATGTGGATACTGATGGCAACGGTGATTTTAGCAATGCTACGGTAATTACTGGAGGTGTGCTAGCAGGTAAAACAGTAACTTTTTCGAATGTGAATTTGAAAAATAACGATCTATTTACCATAGGTTATACCGTGCCACATCCAGGAGGGGTTACAGGTAGTCTAGCCGTATGGTTAAAAGCAGATGCTGATGTGGTAGGAACCACAGCGGTGACTTCTTGGGCTGATCAATCTACAAATGCACGTGATGCTGATATAGCATTTTCTGATCCAGAGTTAATTGAGGGAGGATTAAACTACAATCCTGTCATTAATTTTGACGGTGATGATTACTTCCGTTTCACAAAAAATTCTTTTGTAACAGGTTATACAGCTGCCGAAGCTATTACAATTTTAAAAAGCAATGCAACAGGGGTTAATGCAGGACATCCGTATGATTTTGGAGGAAATGTTCGTGGTTTCCATTATAAACACAGTAATAGCAATATTTATCAAGGTTCCTTTACTACAGATAATATTGCGTTTAATCCATTGTCGAATACAATTGTGGGGGGGAAATCAGGAGTTAGTAGTGTAACAGGAGATTTTGTTGACGCTAATGTATGGAACATCTATGGTACTCATAGTGCCGCAAGCAATTATGGAATACAGTTTAATGGTCAGGCTAAAATAACTTCAAGTACCAATGTTACAGGCTTTGCTTTATCAACTAATAAAGAAACAATTGGAGAAACAAACTCCTATTATTTTAGAGGGGATATTGGAGAGGTAATATTGTATAGCAGAGTGTTAACTAGTTTAGAGCGTCAACGTGTGAATTCCTACACCGCTTTGAAATATGGTATTACTTTAAATCAAACCGTTCCTTATGACTATTTAGCTTCTGATGGAACGACTAAAATGTGGAACGCAACAGCCAATGCAACCTATAAAAACAATATTGCAGGTATTGGTCGTGATGATTTATCTGCTTTAAACCAAAAACAATCCAAATCGGCTAATGCAAATACAGGATTAAGTATCGGTTTAGGAACTATCGCAACTACGAATGCTGCCAATGGAAATACTTTTGCAGTAGATAAAAATTTCTTAGTATGGGGTAATGATAGTGGTACGCTTGCACCGCAATCGGCTGAGTTGCCTTCAGTAGCGAACGCAATTTTCCGTGTAGGTAGAGAGTGGAAAGTACAAGAAACAGGAAACATCAGTAATTTAACGGTTACAATGAGTAATATTCCAGAATCAGCTTACGATATAGAATTGTATATTGACACTGATGGAAACGGAGATTTTACCAATGGTCCAATTACGAAATATGTAGGTACTATATCTGGTGGTGTAGCTACTTTTACTGGGGTGGATTTAAACAACAATAATATCTTTACTATTGGGTATTCTAATATTTCTCCAGGAGGGGTTTCAGGAGGATTAGGAGCTTGGTGGAGAGCTGATAAGTTGGCAACCGCAACAACATGGGGCGATTTTAGTGGTAATGGTTATGATAGTACAAAAGCTTCAGTGGGAACTTTAAGCTTGACTACCGCAGGAGCCAATTTTAACCCTACGTATAGTTTGAGTGGTTCTTACTTTGAATATGCTTTAGGAAATTCCATTTTTACATCGCCTAGAAATTATGATAATATCTATGTGTTTTCTGTAGGAGTGCCTAAAAATAGTCAAATACTATCGGTTTGGTCAGAAAGAGCAACGAATGGTTATGATGCCACTTTATTCAAACATTCCAACAATAATTTACATTTTTCAGCACCCTATGGATACCAATTAACTACCAATTTTGTAACTGAAGGAGGTGTCAATGATGTGCCTAATTTAATGGCTGGTAGAAAAACACCTACAACTTTTACTAATTACATTCAAGGTAAAGTAGCTGGTACATTAACAGGAACTTATACGGCTTATTCGTCTAACAATACAGTAGGTTTAAACCGTATTGGGGCTACAGGTACTTATATATCTGGAGGAGGATCTGAATTATCAGAAGTTATTGTGTATCGAAATTCTAGTGTAATGACGCCAACTCAGGAACTTCAAGTAAACAGTTATTTGGCACTTAAATATGGTATTACGCTAGATCAAACAGTGGCTACGGATTATTTAGCCTCTGACGGTACGACTGTAACATGGGATGCCACAGCCAATGCAGCCTATTCATTTGATATTACAGGAATTGGGCGTGATGATTTTACCGCTTTAAATCAAAAACAATCCAAATCCATAAACGCAGACAATGTGGTAACTATTGGTCTTGGAACTATTGCTGCCGATAATGCTAGTAATAGTAATGCTTTTACAGGCGATAAAAGCTACTTAGTATGGGGTAATGATAATGCTAGTGTTAACTTACAAACTACTGAGAGGCCAACAGCAGCTTCAGTAAACACCATTTACCGCTTGGGTAGAGAGTGGAAAGTACAAGAAACAGGTGCAGATACAGGGCTTTTGTCTGTTTCATTCAACAACATGCACCCGAGTGCCACTAATATTGAATTGTATGTGGATACTGATGGAGATGGTAATTTTACCAATGCAACGGTAATTACTGGAGGTGTACTAGCAGGTAAAACCGCTACTTTTTCAGGAGTGAATTTGAAAAATAATGACCTGTTTACTATAGGTTATACGGTGCCACACCCAGGAGGGGTTACGGGCAGTCTAGCAGTATGGTTAAAAGCAGATGCAGATGTAGTAGGAACAACAGCGGTTACTTCTTGGGGAGATCAAACCACAAATGTGCGCAATGCGGATATTGCAGTTTCAGATCCCGAGTTGATTGAAGGTGGCTTAAACTACAATCCAGTCATTAATTTTGATGGTAATGATTACTTACGTTTTACTAATAATTCTTTTGTAACGGGTTTTACAGCTGCCGAAGCTATTACAGTTGTAAAAAGCAATGCTGTAGGTGTTTCTACAGGACATCCTTATGATTTTGGAGGAAATGTTCGTGGGTTCCATTACAAACACAGTAATAATAATATTTACCAAGGTTCTTTCACTACTGACCGTATTGGTTTTAATCCATTATTGAATACCATTGTTGATCCAAAAACAGGAGTTGCTGGTGTAACAGGCGATTTTGTTGATACAAATGTATGGAACATCTACGGTACGCATAGTGCTGTTAATAATTACGGAATACAGTTTAACGGTCAAGCCAAAATAAATTCAACTACAAATGTTGTTGGTTTTAATTTAACGACTAATAAAGAAGCAATTGGAGAAACAAGTGGATTTGCTTTTACAGGAGATATTGGAGAGGTAATATTGTACAGCAGAGTGTTAACGAGTTTAGAGCGTCAACGTGTGAATTCATACACTGCTTTAAAATATGGTATAACTTTAAATCAATCGTTCCCTTACGATTATTTAGCCTCCGATGGTACCACTAAAACATGGAATGCCACAGCCAATGCTGTCTATAACAATGATATTGCAGGTATTGGTCGTGATGATTTAACAGCATTGAATCAAAAACAATCCCGTTCTATAAATTCAGATGCTCTAGTAAGCATTGGGTTAGGAACAGTTGAAGCAACAAATCAATTAAATCTGGCTAGTTTTCCAGTAGATAAAAGTTTCTTAGTTTGGGGTAATGATGATGCAACGGTTAATTTGCAAACTATGGAACGTCCAGCAACAGCTAATGCAGTTTATCGTTTGGGTAGAGAATGGAAAGTGTCTAAAGTAGGAACGGTAGGTGCGGTTGCGATTACATTAAGTAATGTGCCAGCAAATGCTTTTAACTTTGAATTATACATTGATACAGACGGCGATTTCACAAATGCAACAGTGATTACAGGAGGTGTTTTATCAGGAGGTGTGGTTACTTTCTCTGGAGTGACTTTTACTAATAATGACCGATTCACTTTTGGTTATACGGCTCCATTTCCAGGAGGTGTTTCTCCAGGTTTAGGTCTTTGGCTAAAAGCCAATGAAGGAACAGGAGGAGTAAATCAAGATGATCCAGTAGGGGTTTGGACAGATCAATCTATTGCTCTTGCAAATGGTATTGCTGTTGGTGATCCTACTTATGATTTGACAAATGGAACTAACTTTAATCCAGCAGTGTATTACGATGGAAATGACGGACACAATCCAGCTACTTCATTTAAAGGAGAATATACTTTGCTGACTCAGTCTAGACTTTCTGGAACGTTGAATGCCAGAATATACAAATCTAATGTTGGAAACGTTGTAATGGGTTATTGGTCAGGCAAAGAAGATGTTTTATATCTAGATAATGCACCAAGTATATTAACAACTGGTCCAGCCGCTACTACTAATCCGCATTTATATACGCTGAAACGTCAAACTTCCGGAGCTTATAATATGTATTCATCAGGTAAAACATTGCATAGTGGCACTTCTTCTGCTAATTCAACTATTGATTTAGATATTTCAGGAAATTCAGAGCCATCTGCGTCGTATGTTTCCGAAACAATAATGTACAGTAGAGCTTTAAACGTAGCTGAAACACAACGTGTAGAGTCTTATTTAGCGTTAAAATATGGTATGACATTAGATCAAACGACTCCTAAGGATTATATAGCCTCAGATGGAATTACCATTAGCTGGAATAGTGGTACCAATGGGGTGTATAATAAGGATATTGCAGGAATTGGTCGTGATGATTTAACTGCTTTAAATCAAAAACAATCCCGTTCAGTAAACACAACTGATCCAGTTACGATTGGCTTAAAAGAAATTGTAGCCTATAATCATTTGAATACAGGAGTGTTTAGCGCTGACAGAAACTTCCTGACGTGGGGGAACGATGCTGGAAATGTAGCCATTCAAACTACAGAACTACCCGCAGTGGCAGCAGCCAGTTATCGTTTGGGTAGAGAATGGAAAGTAACCGAAGTAGGTACTGTAAATGATTTAACAATTTCATTTAAAAACATTCCTTCTACTGCTTCCAACTTTGAGTTGTATATTGATACTGATGGTGATGGCAATTTTGTTAATGCAACTAAGATCACAACAGGTGTTACATTTGCTTCAGGTGTAGTTAGTTTTTCAGGAGTAGATTTAAATAATGGAAATGTCTTTACATTAGGCTATTCTGTTTTATCTCCTGGAGGTGTAATTACAGGTCTAGGCGCTTGGTGGCGTGCAGACAAAAATGCTTCTACTACTGCTTGGGGTGACTTTAGTGGTAATGATCATAATGCTGTAAATAACGGAGCGGTGGTGTTAAATCCGGGAACGGTTAATTTTAATCCTGCTTTTGCATTAACCAATTCATTCTTTGAGTATGTAGGAAATCCAATTTTTGTAGGAGGAAATAATTATGATAATATGTATGTTTTTTCTGTAGGGATTCCTAAGGCAGGACAACATTTATCTATGTGGTCAGAAAGATCAAATAATGCTAGTTATGATGCGTCTTTCTTTAAATTAAATAACAATAATCTGTATATGGATGCACCTAATACGTATCGCGTATCGAATGTATTTGTTACTAAAGGAGGAGTGAATAACAAACCTAATTTGATGGCGGGCAAGAAAACCCCAACATCAATTACTAACTTTATTCAAGGAAAAGTTGCTGCTACAGTTACAGGTACGTATGTTAGCCGTAGTTCATTAGCAACAGGTCTTTTTAATAGAATAGGAGCAACCTCATCATACGTTTCTGGAGGAGGATCTCAATTAGCAGAAGTGGTTGTTTATAAAAATTCAAGTGCCATGACCGCTACACAGGAATTGCAAGTAAACAGTTATTTGGCTCTTAAATATGGTATTACTTTAGACCAAACAACACCACAAAATTATCTCGCATCAGATGGGACTACTAAAATGTGGGATGCTACTGCAAATGCAACTTATTCTAATGATATAGCAGGTATTGGTAGAGATGACATCGCTGCTTTATACCAAAAACAATCAAGATCTGTAAATCGAGATGCGTTGATAACAATGTCATTAGGAGCCATAGCTTCAGATAATGCCAGTAATTCTAACACTTTCGCATCGGATAAAAGTTTCTTAGTTTGGGGTAATGATAATGTTTCTACCACCTTACAAAAAACGGAACGTCCAACAGGTGGAGTGGCTACTTGTTCACATCGAATGGGTAGAGAATGGAAAGTTTCAAATGTAGGCGGAGTAGGACCAGTTTCTGTAACTGTATTTGATATCCCTTCTATAGCTACTAATATAGAGCTATTCGTGGACTCTGATGGAGATTCTGATTTTACGACCGGAACGATTGTAAAATATACAGGTTCATTAGCAGGTAGAACGGCTACTTTTACAGGAGTTACTTTTGCTAACAACGATGTGTTTACTATTGGGTATTCGTCTATTTCACCAGGAGGTGTTTTAGCTGGAATGGGTGCTTGGTGGCGTGCAGATTTAGAGGCCTCTATAAATAATTGGGATGATTATAGTGGTAATGATCATAATGCAACTAATAATGGTACCATTGCACTAAATCCATCGGGAGTAAACTTTAATAATTCATTAGGGTTTAATGGAAGCTCTTTTTATGAATATACAAATTCAATATTTACAAGTTCATTAACCTACACTAAAATGTATGTGTTTTCAGTAGGAATCCCAAAATCGGGAGAATATTTATCTGTATGGTCTGAACAATCAAGCGCTGGGATAGATGCCCGATTGTTTCAAGATAAAAACAATAGTAATGTGTATTTCGATGCTCCTTTTGCAACACGTGCTTTTGGAACTTTGGCTCCAGGAGAGTTTCAAAAACCAAATTTAATGTCTGGTAAAAGAACAGATACAGATATTTATACGTTTGCACAAGGAAAACAAACTGCATCAGTAGGAACAGCTTCAACATTGTTATATTCGGATGGAACGTCTAATCGTATAGGTGCATTGTCAGGAGCAAGTGCATTATCAGGAGCAAGTACCTCATTATCTGAAGTCGTTGTTTATAAAAATCTGGCACCAATGAGCCCAACAGATGAGTTAAAAGTGAACAGTTATTTAGCAATTAAATACGGAATAACTTTGGATCAAACAGTACCTACTAATTACATTTCGTCAGAAAGTGTAGTCGCTTGGAACGCTGCTGTTAATCCAGTATTTAAGCATGATATTACTGTAATCGGTAGAGATGATATCTCAATATTGAATCAAAAACAATCTAAATCTTCTAATGGAGATGATATTGTAACTATTGGTTTAGGTCCTATTGCGGCAACAAATGCGCTAAATACAGGCTCTTTTGCAGCAGACAACGATTTCTTATCTTGGAGTAATAATGATGCTTCGCCAACAGCTGTTTTAACAGCAGGTATTCCTCTAGGTTTTGATCAAAAAATAGATCGTGACTGGCTGGTTCAAACAGTAGGAACTATTGGGGAAGTAACGGTTCAAATACCAGCTTCTGCTGTTTCTAATTTCACAGGTACAGAGGATTTAGTTTTAATTGTAGCTGATGATACTGGTTTTACAACTAATCTAGTTACCGCTCCATTGACACTTAATGGAGGTAATTATGAAGCTAAGTTTGATTTCTCAGGGAATAAGTATTTTACTTTTGGAATATTATTGCCCGATTTTATGCGCCATGGTAAGTATTTCAAAGAGGGTGTAGAACAACCTATGAAATTCTAAAAATTAGGTATAAAAGAGGAAAGGGTAGCTAACTTTATTCCTTTCCTCTTTATAATACATTTCGAAGACAGTACTAATTAATAATAATAAGATGAAAAATCGATACACTATTTTAGGATTATTTCTCTTTTCAAGCATAGCCCTTTCTGCTCAAACCACTAATGTTGGAGATTTAGTTATCCTGCCCAATACCCAAGTAGGGATATTAGATAATTTTAATAATACGGCTTCAGGAACAACGATGAATGATGGAGAACTTTTTATGTATGCCAATTTTAATAATGACGGTTTGTTTTCTTATTTTCCTACTGAAACAACTGGTTTAATTCGTTTTGTTGGTTCCAATGTTCAAAAAATTTCGGGACTTCAACAATCGGATTTTTATAAAGTCATTTTCAATAATGCGAATACACCCACTGCATTTGAATTATCAGGTGATATAAATGTATTTAATAGAGTTGATTTTGTAAATGGAATTGTAGGCAATAAAGTTTTTGGTGGTCTTTTTGTATTTGAAAATAATGGCTATCCCATAACACCTTCCAATAAGAGTCATGTGGATGGGTTGGTAAGTAAAAAAGGAAATAAAGCTTTTGTTTACCCCATTGGAGACGGAATATTTTATAGGCCATCCGAAATTTCAAGACCTTTTACTATCACAGATAATTTTACATCGAAATATTTTAGAGAAAACAGTAATCCAACTTATTCCCATCAACTCAAAGCAGGAATAATTGATATTATTGACGATGCGGAGTATTGGACGCTAACGCGAGATTCTGGAAATTCTAATGTCTTAGTCACACTCTCATGGGATGAGAACACAACTCCGTCCCATATTCTAGCTTCACCAAAATCAGCTTTGCATGTTGTTCGTTGGAATGCAGTTTCTGGTTTTTGGGTTGATGAAGGAGGTATAGTTGATGAAGCAAACAAAACAGTTTCTACAATGTCTGATAGTTCCGGTTTTGGGGTTTTTACTTTAGGTAGAATAAAGGAAAATTTAGCATTACCTGGAAATATAGTTATTTACAATGCAATATCACCTAATGGGGACAGTAGAAACAGCTTTTTCTTTATTGATGGAATTTCTAGATACCCTAATAATTCCGTTTTGATTTTTAATCGCTGGGGAGTAAAAGTATTTGAAACAAATGGGTATAATGAGACAGATAATGTTTTTAAAGGTTTTTCTAATGGTAGATTAACTATAGAAAAAGACAAACAGCTACCTACAGGATCTTATTTTTACATCCTTAATTATGAATATACTGATTCTTCAGGATCAAGAAATATTAGAAAAGCTGGTGATTTATATATTAATGGCGACTAGATTTTTAAGTGTAGCTATAAGTGATGGATTCCATTGAATGTCATATTTTAAATTCATATAAAACAACATAAGATTTTGTTTTTATCGAATTATTTGATCTTTTGACTTTATGGCGTTTTAACTTTCGACTGACTTAGTTGACTCTAATAATTTTTTTGGAACTCATTTTAAAATGAAATAATTTCAACCTACTAATATATCTGTATTATGAAATATATTAAGATACTGCTATTTATTTTAGCAATCAGCAATCAAATTTTTGCCCAGCAAGATGCGCAATTTTCACAATATATGTACAATACTATAGTTGTGAATCCAGCCTATGCAGGAAGCAGACAAGTGTTGAGTTTTAATGGCGTGCATCGTTCTCAATGGACAGGGGTCGAAAACGCTCCCACCACTCAAACAATATCCTTACATAGTCCTGTTTCAAGAGAGGTAGGAATGGGGCTATCTGTTGTTAATGACAGAATAGGTCCTTCTGCGGAGACATCCGCTGCTATAGATTTTTCGTATACCATTCCAGTTGATGATTTTGATACAAAATTTTCTTTTGGTTTAAAAGGAGGAATACATTCTCTTGATGTTGATTTCAGTAAATTAAATATTTATGATCCTAATGATATTCCTTTTCAACAAAATATCACAAATAGATTTTCTCCTGTTATTGGTTTTGGGGGGTATCTTCATAGTGAGAAATGGTATTTAGGTTTGTCTATTCCAAATATTATAAAAACAGATTATTATGACGAAGTTGCTGTATCAACAGCTTCACAACGTATTACTCTTTATTCAATAGCAGGCTATGTTTTTGATCTCAATTATAGATTAAAATTTAAACCAGCAGTATTATTGAAGATGGTTTCGGGTTCTCCTTTGGCTGCAGATCTTTCTTTAAATTTCCTTTTTGACGATAAATTCACATTAGGAGCGTCATATCGTATGGATGCTGCTATCAGTGCACTAGCTGGATTTCAAGTATCAAAAGGATTAATGCTTGGGTATGCGTATGATTTTGACACCACTGAATTTTCTAGATACAATTCAGGTTCACACGAATTTTTTCTGAGATACGAATTTTTTAATAAAGAAAACGGAAAGGTTTCTCCTAGATTTTTCTAAGTATTAACTATAGTAAAAACTAATATGAAAAAAATATATATATTCTTTATAGTCGCGGCCATGTTAAGTGTTTCTACTTTTACGATGAATGCACAAAGTTCAAAATTGGAAAAAGCAAATGCTGATTTTAATATACTGAAATACGCTGACGCCCGGAAAAAATATTTAGATCTTACTAAAAAAGGAAATGTTTCTGAGGAAGTATTACAGAATTTAGGAGATGTTTATTACTACAACTCAGATTATTCCCAATCAAAAGAAATGTATGAGTTATTGTATACAACATATAAAGAAAAAGTTGATAAAATTTATCTGTTAAGATATGCTCAATCATTATTAGCTGTAGGCAATGCTTCTGAGGCAGAAGTCATCTATGATAAATTTTTGAAAAAAGGAGGGGTAAATAATGATTTTAAATCGGTTAAAGATTATATAAAAATTATAGATAAACACACTGATAGATATGTTTTGGGATTTTTACCAATTAATTCTAAAGGCACTGATTTTGGCGGTTTTATCAATGACGGACATTTCTATTTTTCATCCAATAATAGTAGCGCAATAAATAAGAAGATTGATCAATGGTCTGATAAAAATTTTTTAGACATCAAAGTTGCTGATTATGATGAGGTAAATCATGTATTTGGAACGGTCAAGGAACCTAAAGGGAAATTAAGCACAAAATACCATGATTCATCTCCTATAATTACTAAAGATGGAAACACAATGTATTTTACAAGAACAAGTGTTTCTTTAGATAAAAAAAATAAAGGAAAACAAATTGATAGGTTGAAAATTTACAAAGCTTCTAAAATTAATGGAAAATGGGATGCTATTGAAGACTTATCCATTAATGGAGAAACTTATTCTAATGCACATCCAGCTTTAAGCAATGATGAAAAAAAATTGTACTTTTCATCAGATATGCCTACAACTCTTGGTCAAACAGATATTTTTTATGTAGATATTGATTCCAATGGTTCATTAGGTACACCTCAAAATTTAGGGCCATCGGTAAATACAGTAGGTAGAGAATCTTTTCCATATATATCTTCTGATAATGAGCTTTATTTTTCCTCTGATGGTCATTTTGGTTTTGGAGGACTGGATGTGTATTATATTGACTTATCGAAGGACAATAAACAATTGTTTAATATTGGAGCCCCTATAAATAGTTCTTCGGATGATTTTTCATTTTCTATAAATAATAAAACAAACAAAGGTTTTTTTAGTTCCAATAGAAACCAAGATGACAATATATATAGTATTGTTCAAATTTTGTCGGTTAAGAGTGTTTTGTTGTATAATATAAGAGGATTGGTTGTTGATGCTGCCACTAATAAACCTCTAGCAAATGTTAATTTAAAAGTGCTTGATAAGAATAATAATATCATTGCTCAATTTACATCGAATAATAAAGGAGAGTATGCATTTGAATTAAACACTTTGCAAAGAGTGGTTATTAATGCCGAAACAGAAGGTTATAAAATCACTACTGTTCCTGTAGAAGTTAGAGAAGATTCAAATGTTTTTAATATTTCGATGACTAAAAACGAAATAGAATGGCATAAAAATAACGATCTAGCAAAGATTTTAAAATTAAAAAATATTTATTTTAATTTTGATAGTGCTCGTTTGCGTTCAGATGCCTTGGTTGAATTGGATAAAATAGTTTTAAATATGGTGAAATCCCCAAAATTACACATTGAAGTTAGATCTCATACGGATAATAGAGCTAATGAAGCTTACAACATGAAACTCTCTTATGAAAGAGCCACATCAACCCTTTTATATTTAATCAAAAAAGGAATTAATCCAAACAGATTATCTGCAAAAGGTTTTGGTGAAAGTCAGCCTTTGCATAAATGTGAAGTGTGTACGGAAGCTCAAAATCAAGAAAATAGAAGAAGTGAGTTTATTATAATAAACGATTAATATTCTTTACTCTTAGGATTTTCTTGCAGTAGATTATAAGACTAAATGGTATAATATAATGTTGATTTAAACTAGTAAAGACAGCTCATTTTTGAGCTGTCTATTTGTTTTGTGGAAATTATCAAAGTTGGATGGTGATTTTATCTCAGCTTATTTTAGAACAAACAAAATTATAATATAGTCAAATTATGACCATTGGTTTTTTATTATATTTTTGATTAATATCATACTAATGATTTTGACATATGCACAAAGTTTACATGGTTTAAACTTTTAATTGTTAACCAAAGCAAAGATGAAAATCTTATTTGTTTTCATACCTTTGCTTCACATGAAGAAAAAACAGATTGTCATAGCACTATCTTTATCAGTAACTCTATTGTTGTCAATAGTGTTACAATCTTTTCATGCCCATGTCCATTATTTGGAGCAATTAGCACAACCTACGTGCCACCACGATAATCACGGAAATAAATCTCAAATCACGCATCAGCATTACAAAGCGGAGAGCTGTTCGGTTTGTCATTTTGCTTTTGGGAACTACATTACCACTGATGTTTATCAGGATCAGCTTTATATCAATTATAAGTTAATCCCTTATTTTTCGGTTACATCCAAGAAAATAATCTCTTTCTCAGGGAGCCTATATTCCCTTCGAGGCCCTCCTTCAATTGTTTAAATTCATTTTTTTAAACCATTAAAAAATTAAGTTTCATTTCGTGAAAACTTAGTTGATTAATTAATGGTATAAATATGGTTTTCCCTTTAGTTTCCACTATTTCCACTATTTTTTTAGAAAACAAAAATGACCATTTTTGTCTTCTAAAAAGGTATCATTGAACTCGGGGAAACGGTTCAAATAGAGTCTCATATCGTGAGAATTATTACAAATTTCAGGCATTCGTCTCACTCTCCTCTCGAAAGGGTTAGGAAACGATGCAACTATATACTTATTTAATGAAAAAATATATTATTACCCTAGTTTTAGGGTTCACAGCTTTGTTACAAGCACAAAATAAATTATCAGGAACGATCATTGATTTAAGGAATCAGCCATTAAAAGGAGTTTCTGTTTATATATCCGACTTGCACAAAGGAACGACGACCAATGAGAATGGAAACTATCAGTTCACTAATTTACCCAACGGAAATCTAAACTTGAGTTTCAGCTTTGTCGGTTTTACTACCCATAATAAAAGCATTAATGTGCAACAAAAAGAAACAGTGGTAGATTTCCAGATGGAAAATACCTTGTTCGAGATGGATGAAGTCCTTGTCTCAACGGCTTTCAACAAAATCCAGTCACAAAACGTGATGAAAGTGGAACATGCTTCCATTAAAGAATTACAACAGCATGGAACCTCAACATTAATTGAAGGGTTGTCTACCATTCCAGGGGTATCGCAAGTTTCTACGGGAACATCCATAGGTAAACCAGTAATTCGTGGTTTGAGTGGAAATCGTGTTTTAGTCTATTCCCAAGGAGTACGAATTGAAAACCAACAATTTGGAGACGAACATGGTTTGGGATTAAATGATTCTGGCATCGAAAGTGTAGAGGTTATTAAAGGTCCAGCTTCATTATTGTATGGATCGGATGCCTTGGGAGGGGTTTTGTATTTTAATCCCGAAAAATTTGCTGATGCACATACGTTTAAAACAAACTTCAGTCAAAGATTATTTTCGAATACTTTAGGTTCGAATACTTCTTTAGGTATAAAAACATCCACTGAAAACTGGAGATTTATAGCTCGCGGAAATTTTTCAACCCATTCGGATTATACCATTCCAACGGATGAAAGAGTAACCAATTCTCGTTACAATGAAACGGATTTTAAAACAGGAATTGGCTATAGTAAAGGCAGTTTTTCCACGGTTTTTAGATACAATTTCAATAAATTAGATTTAGGATTACCAGAAGAAATAGCTGATCAAAACACGACTAAAAAAACCGATTATCCTCGTCAAGGTGTCAACAATCATCTGTTGAGTTTGAACTCTGTGGTTTATTTTAAGAATTCGAAACTTGATTTGGATTTAGGTTATATTGCCAATGACCGTCAAGAATTTGAAGACAGTCCAATAGCCACTTTACGCATGAAACTGAATACTTTTAATTACAATGCAAAGTATCATTTGCCTATAATTGGTAAAATGGAGTCTATTGTGGGAGTGCAAGGAATGCATCAAACCAATATTAATTTTGGCGAAGAATATTTAATTCCAGATGCCAAAACCAATGATTTCGGCGTTTTTGGAACTGCTAATTACGATTGGAAATCGAATGTGATTCAAGGAGGATTGCGCTATGATAATCGAAAAATATCTACTCAAGAACATGGTACAATTGGGGAAGAAGGCTATTTTAATCCCATCAATAAATCTTTTGATAGTTTCAATGCCTCGTTAGGGTACAAAACTAATTGGAAAGATTTTACATTACGCCTCAATCTAGCTTCAGGATTCAGAGCGCCTAATCTAGCTGAACTTTCGTCAAACGGTGTACATGAAGGAACCAATCGTTACGAAATAGGAAGTGCCAACTTGAAAAACGAGCAAAACATTCAAACCGATTTGAACCTAGAATACAAAAACACGCATTTCGAGTTTTTTATCAATGGTTTTTACAACCATATTAACCATTATATTTTTACTTCGCCTACGGGGGCAGTTTTGGAAGATAATGTGGTTTTTGAGTACATTCAGGACGATGCTAAATTATTTGGTGGAGAGGTAGGTTTGCATTTGCATCCACATCCATTGGACTGGCTACATTTTGAAACCAGTTTTGAATCGGTTACAGGTCAAAAACAAAACGGCGATTACCTGCCTTTGATTCCAGCTAACAATTGGAATAATTCTATTCGTGCCGAATTTGCAATCAAAAACTGGGTAAAAGAAGGATTTGCGACTTTCAATCTTACTACTACTTTCAACCAAAATAACGTTGATAATTTTGAAACAAAATCTAACGGTTATACGTTGTTAAATCTTGGTTTGGGAGGGAAATTGACTTTAGGTAAAACGATTTTCAATGTAAATCTAAACGGGAACAATTTATTGAATAAAAGTTACATCGCTCACCTTTCCCGCTTAAAAACAGATGGAGTTCCTAATATTGGGAGGAATATCGTTTTAGGTGTCAACTTCGATTTATAGTTTTTTAAACATATAAGTTATATAAGCTTTTTGTTTTTAAACCATTTAAGAAATTTAAGAGGATATAAGCTTTTAACATATTTTTTAAACATATAAGTCATATAAGTTTTGAACCATTAAGGCGTTAAGAGTATTAAGTTTTTGAGCTTACTATTCTTGATTTCTTAGTGGTTTTTTACTTTTTATATCGGCGCTTATCTGCTTTATCTGGGTGCCACTAATTAGTATTAATCATTAAGATTTTTTTAATCTGCGAATCAGTGGTTGTTTTAAATCATTAAACTTAATTTTTCTTAACTTCTTAATGCGGATATTTTTTAAGTATCTAAAGTTTTAAAAACTTATATGACTTATATGTTTAAACATTTTTATCTCTATTTTTGTTCAGCACACCACATTTCAATATGAAAAACATCTTATTTTTAATGACAGCAATCACCGCCTTTGGTCAAAACCAAACCCCAATACAATATCCAAAAACCGAAAAAGGGTTCGTAATCGATACCTATTTCGATGCCAAAGTTCCCGATCCGTACCGTTGGCTCGAAGACGACCGTTCCCCTAAAACAGAAGCTTGGGTCAAAGCCCAAAACAAAGTAACTTTTGAGTATTTAAACCAAATTCCGTTTCGCAATGCCATCAAAACCCGCATGGAACAACTGTGGAATTACGAAAAAGAAGGTACTCCTTTCGTTGAAGGGAAATTTACGTACTACTATAAAAACAACGGACTTCAAAATCAATCCGTTTTGTATCGAAAAGACCAATCTGGTCGTGAACAAATCTTCTTAGATCCTAATACATTCTCGACAGATGGAACCACCTCAATGGGCGAAATCAGTTTTTCCAAAGACGGTTCTCTTGTAGCCTATTCCATTTCCGAAGGCGGAAGTGACTGGCGCAAAGTCATTATTCTAAATGCCGTTACTAAACAACCCGTAGACGAGACCATCATCGATGTCAAATTTAGCGGACTCTCTTGGTTTGGCAACAAAGGCTTTTATTATTCCAGTTACGAAAAACCAAAGGGTAGCGAACTTTCCGCAAAAACAGACCAACACAAATTGTATTTTCATGCTATTGGCACCAAGCAAAAATTGGATAAAGTCATCTTTGGAGAAAGCCAAAAACGCCGTTATGTAGGTGGTTCAGTTACAGAGGATGACCATTTTTTGGTCATCACAGCGGCCAATTCGACTTACGGTAATGAACTCTATATTCAAGATCTTTCGAAACCAAACAGTGCTATAATTACGCTTGTGGATAATTTTGAAAGTGACAACACAATCATCGATAACCAAGGCAATCAACTTTTTATAGAAACGGATTTTCAAGCGCCCAATAAGCGCATTGTAACCGTTGACTTCCAAAATCCAACAGTCAAAAACTGGAAAAATTTCATTTCAGAAAATCAAAATGTACTCAATATCAGTACCGCAGGAGGTTATTTCTTTGCGCATTATATGCAAGATGCCGTTTCCGTTGTAGCGCAATATGATACCAAAGGTCAAAAACTACGAACCATTCAACTACCAGATTTGGGGACGGCTTCTGGTTTCAGTGGTAAAAAAAAGGAAAAAATTTTATATTATACTTTTACCAATTACACCACTGCAGGAAATAGTTATGCGTTAGACACACAAACAGGAAAATCAACCCTTTACCGAAAATCAAAAGCCCAATTCCAGTCGGATAATTATGAAACCCATCAGGTATTTTACCCATCCAAAGACGGAACCAAAATTCCTATGATGATTACCCACAAAAAAGGAATTCAACTCAACGGACAAAACCCAACTATTCTTTACGGTTACGGCGGATTCAACATCAGCTTGACACCGAATTTTAGTATCTCGAATGCCGTTTGGATGGAAAACGGCGGAATTTACGCCGTAGCCAACCTTCGTGGTGGTGGTGAGTATGGCAAAAAATGGCACGATGCTGGTATACAGCAACAAAAACAAAACGTATTTGATGACTGTATCGCCGCCGCCGAATATCTAATTGCCCACAACTACACCAGTCCAAAATTCCTCGCCCTCCGTGGTGGCTCAAATGGCGGATTGCTCGTGGGTGCTGTCATGATCCAACGTCCTGATTTGATGCAAGTCGCCCTGCCTGCCGTGGGTGTACTCGATATGTTGCGTTACCACACCTTTACCGCAGGTGCAGGCTGGTCCTACGATTACGGTACCGCACAGGATAGCAAACCCATGTTTGACTACCTCCGCAACTACTCGCCCATACACAATGTCAAAGCAGGTACCCAGTATCCCGCCACGCTCATCACCACGGGCGATCATGATGACAGAGTAGTGCCCGCCCATAGTTTCAAGTTTGCCGCCGAATTGCAAGACAAACAAACGGGCAGCAATCCTACCCTTATTCGCATAGATGTCAAAGCGGGTCACGGAGCTGGAAAATCAGTAACTGCCACCATTCAAGAAAATGTAGATATACAGTCGTTTACACTCTACAATATGGGAATTACACAATTGCCAAAATAAGAATTAGGAGCATAATAACCTCGTTTTTTAATTTCGCCTCGTCCTGCTGTCCGCTATATCCACGCCAAAAAAGGCGTGGGATGCCGCTCCTATCAGGGCTAATTAGAATGAATCATTTTCAAAATTATATAGAAACCGTTAGTCGAGAGATTAGCGGTTTTTTTGTGTCTTAATTTGTTGAAAACTAAAAATATGTGCGGACAATTGTAGGCGGGTCAATTGTAAGTGAATGTTTAATTTTATTTTAAAAGAAAAAAGAAAATTTAATTGCGGTAAATTCTAAGATTAAATAGTATGCTATTTGATAAATATTATAAGGGGGTTTTAGGTCGTTTGGTATAATTTTCAA
>NZ_JBAWDL010000329.1:0-1549 GCF_049590715.1 Flavobacterium sp. | reverse complement strand
TCAGTATTGCCTAACAGTTCTAATTAATTAATAATTATTTTTTCGGCTAAACCTCCTTTTGCAAAAGATTTTAACAAAAATTCGTTACCTGATACTGGTGGTACTAATTGAATAATATACAAGGTATTGCCATTGGTTGTAAATCTAAAATCTTGAGCAGTATATTTCACCCCATCTCCTTGAACGCCTCCAAAATGATTCTTTTTAAGCACCGTTACGCCTTCTCCGTAAGTAACAAATGGACGTGTTTTATAGATAGCTTCTCCATATTTTGAAAGCCAGTTCCCTATTTCGATTAAGCCATTTTTCATTTCTTCTGGAATAAGTCCATCATAGGTAGGGGTAATATTCAAAATAAGGTTACCATTTTTACTCACAATATCAACTAATTCATCCAGAATGATATGTGGGTTTTTAAGACGCATATTAGGACGCCA
This sequence comes from Flavobacterium sp., assembly GCF_049590715.1. Classification (GTDB taxonomy): domain Bacteria; phylum Bacteroidota; class Bacteroidia; order Flavobacteriales; family Flavobacteriaceae; genus Flavobacterium. The sequence continues at coordinate 1,112 of NZ_JBAWDL010000329.1, read as the reverse complement.
ACTCCATGAATTCCATGCGTAAGAATCATCAGTCAACCATGGGAATTCTGTTTTTTCATCAAATCGTCCACGCTCTAAATCTATAACAGCAGTATTCAGTGGTAAATCTTCATTTTTATACGTTAAAACTACGGGCTTGTTCCACTCTAAACTTTTGTTATAATAGTGAGCTACCATTTCTAGCCTGTCTTTTTCAGGAATGACAAACAAGCGGCTATCAAACCATAATAAATCTGGTTGGTACTGATCTACTACTTCATAAATTTTAGCTTTCCAGATATCTATAAATTTTCTGGAAGGCGCATATTTTGTATCGATAGAGCCTGCTGATTGTCCACTAGCATCAAAACCAGTACTCATTTTCCCAAAGGTTTCAGGCAAGGTGCGTTCACCGTAAAAATCTTCAAAACCAACAGCTGTAGTATCAATTAAACCGCTCCATGTGTTATACCAGCCCCATTCCCAGGAATGGTGAAATGTTGTTACAAACTTTAATCCTTCTCCTTTTATCGCTTTTTCTAATTCGCCCACAATATTCCGTTTAGGCCCCATTTTTGCCGCATTAAACTTGTTTATTTTACTATCCCAATTTGAAAAATTGTCGCAATGCTCAGCGACCGGACCAACGTATTTTGCGCCTGAAGCTTTAAACAATTTGGACCATTCATTAGCATCAAAATGTTCTGCGGTAAAATCTTTTATAAAATCATGATAATTAACATCTTCACCATATGTTTTTAAATGATATTCTCGCTCATCTTTTCCCCAACCTTCATTTTTTTCCTCATACATTTGTCTGGGATACCATTCGCCTCTTCCAATTTTTGAATAAACACCCCAGTGAAAATAGATTCCGAATTTTGCGTCCAAAAACCATTCGGGCGTTTGGTGTTGACTTAATGATTCCCAATCCGCCTTATATTCTATTTTCTTATCCGCTACTTTATTCTTTGTAGTTTGATGCTGCACACTGCATGAAACCAACGCTAAACTGGCTAAGCCTAAAATGGTGCTTTTCATCTTTTATATTCTATATTTTGCTAATAAAATGTGGTCACAAACCAAAATTAATTGGTCGTTTTGATTAAAAATTTCTACGTGTTCTGTAATAT
>NZ_JBAWDL010000328.1:0-21173 GCF_049590715.1 Flavobacterium sp. | reverse complement strand
ATACGACCTAATGGACCTAATTTACCCATAACAGCTGGCATAGTGATGATCACATCAACATCTGTCCAACCATCTTTAATTTTTTGTAAGTACTCGTCTAATCCAACGAAATCAGCACCAGCTTCTTTAGCTTCTGCTTCTTTGTCTGGAGTAACTAATGCTAATACTTTTACATCTTTACCAGTTCCATGAGGTAATGTTACAACCCCTCTTACCATTTGATTCGCTTTTCTTGGATCAACACCCAATCTTACCGCGATATCAACAGACTCATCAAATTTTGCAGAAGAAATTACTTTAATCAATGCAGATGCATCTTTTAAAGAGTATAATTTGTTCTTTTCAATTTTTGAAGCAGCCTCTTTTTGCTTTTTTGTCAATTTTGCCATGTCTTTCTCTTAATTAAAAAGGAGCGTCTCCTGATACAGTTATACCCATAGACCTAGCTGTTCCAGCAACCATACTCATTGCTTTTTCCATTGTAAAAGCATTTAAGTCTGGCATCTTGTCTTCAGCAATAGCTCTAATTTGTTCCCAAGTAACACTAGCTACCTTTTTACGATTAGGCTCACCTGAACCAGATTTTAGCTTTGCAGCTTCCAATAACTGAACTGCTGCAGGAGGAGTCTTAACGACAAAATCAAATGATTTGTCTTTATACACAGTAATTTGTACTGGGCATATTTTGCCAGGTTTATCTTGTGTTCTAGCATTGAACTGCTTACAGAACTCCATGATGTTTACCCCAGCAGCTCCTAAAGCAGGTCCAACCGGTGGCGACGGATTCGCAGCACCTCCCTTAACTTGTAGTTTAACTACCTTACTAATTTCTTTAGCCATTTTTTAAAAAATTTAACACAACAATCATTGGAAGCGATTGAAGTGATTATTATAGTGTAACGAAAATTATACTTTTTCAACTTGCATAAAACTCAACTCTAACGGTGTTTTTCTTCCGAAAATTTTAACCATTACTTCAAGTTTACGCTTTTCATCATTAATTTTTTCAACTGTACCGTTGAATCCATTAAACGGACCATCAATTACCTTAATAGTCTCTCCTAGATTAAATGGTATTGCATGGTTATCAGTATTTACCGCTAACTCATCAACCTTACCTAACATTCTGTTTACTTCCGAAATTCTTAATGGAACTGGCTCTCCGCCTTTAGTTTCTCCTAAAAAACCAATAACTGAAGTAATCGATTTAATAATATGTGGAACCTCACCAACTAAATTAGCTTCGATCATTACATAACCTGGAAAATAAACTTTTTCTTTAACTAATTTTTTTCCTTCTTTTACCGTTACTACTTTTTCAGTAGGAACTAGTACTTGAGAAACATAATCAGCCATTCCAAGTCTTGAAATTTCAGTTTCAATATAAGCTTTCACTTTATTTTCTTGACCACTTACAGCCCTAACGACATACCATTTTTTTAAATTATTCTCTGCCATGTCAATTATTAAGCTTTTATCCAGTTAAAAAATCCTGCTAATGCTTTTGCAAAAATCTCATCAACTCCCCATGTTGCCAAAGCAAATAATACTGAAAAAACAGCAACAACAATAGTTAGTCGCTGCACCTCAGCCCACTCTGGCCAAGTTACATTTGATTTTAATTCTTCAAATGCCTCTGAAATGTAAGTACCAATTTTTGCCATTATGATTTATTTTTTAATTGCACGGGCGGAGGGATTCGAACCCCCATCAACGGTTTTGGAGACCGCTATTCTACCCTTGAACTACGCCCGTAATTAAAGCCAGTGATCTCAGTTAAGAAAATCAACTGGCTTCTATAATTTTATAGGATTATCCTACGATTTCAGTTACCTGACCTGCTCCTACAGTTCTACCACCTTCACGGATAGCAAAACGTAAACCTACGCTCATTGCGATTGGGCTTAACAAAGCAACATTGATAGTTAAGTTATCTCCTGGCATTACCATCTCTACTCCTTCTGGTAAAGTAATAACTCCTGTTACATCAGTTGTACGTACGTAGAACTGTGGACGGTAGTTATTATGGAATGGAGTATGACGTCCACCTTCTTCTTTTTTCAAGATATAAACCTCAGCTTTAAAAGTAGCGTGTGGTTTAACAGATCCTGGCTTAATAATAACCATTCCTCTTTTGATATCTTCTTTAGCAACACCTCTTAACAACAAACCTACGTTGTCTCCAGCTTCACCTCTATCAAGGATTTTACGGAACATCTCAACTCCAGTAATAGTAGAAGTTAATTTATCAGCTCCCATACCAATGATTTCAACAGCATCACCTGTATTAGCAATACCAGTTTCGATACGACCTGTAGCAACAGTTCCACGACCTGTAATTGTAAATACATCCTCAACTGGCATCAAGAAAGGCTTATCAGTATCACGTACTGGCTCTTCGATCCAAGCATCAACAGCTTCCATCAATTCAAGAATCTTAGGAACCCATGCAGCATCATTATTCAATCCACCTAAAGCAGATCCTTGAATAACTGGACAGTTATCACCATCGTACTCATAAAAAGACAATAAGTCTCTAATTTCCATTTCAACTAACTCTAACAACTCAGCGTCATCAACCATATCCACTTTATTCATGAATACAACCATTCTAGGAATACCTACCTGACGTCCTAAAAGGATATGCTCACGAGTTTGTGGCATTGGTCCGTCAGTTGCAGCTACTACAAGGATAGCTCCATCCATCTGAGCAGCTCCAGTAACCATGTTCTTTACGTAATCCGCGTGACCAGGACAGTCAACGTGAGCGTAGTGACGGTTAGCAGTTTCATACTCAACGTGAGATGTATTAATTGTAATACCTCTTTCTTTTTCTTCAGGAGCATTATCAATTTGATCAAAAGATTTTGCTTGACAGTAACCAGCATCAGATAACACTTTCGTTATTGCAGCAGTTAATGTAGTTTTTCCGTGATCTACGTGTCCGATAGTACCTATGTTTAAGTGCGGTTTCGAACGATTAAAGGTTTCTTTTGCCATTTTACTTAGATTTTAATCTTTATTAATTTATTAGTGTTCAAAATTTTTTAATTGAGCCAATGTCGGGAATTGAACCCGAGACCTCTTCCTTACCAAGGAAGCACTCTACCCCTGAGCTACACCGGCAGAATCCTTGATTCAGAATTTTAGGATACATAATTTGAATTCAACTCCAAATCAAAGACTCCTATATCCTAAAATTATTTTGTGGGGAGAGCAGGATTCGAACCTGCGAAGTTCACACAGCAGATTTACAGTCTGCCCTCGTTGGCCGCTTGAGTATCTCCCCTCTTTTTTTATATTCAATATTACATTTGACCAAACAAACACAATACTACTGCATTTTTAGAGCCGGCGGAGGGACTCGAACCCACGACCTGCTGATTACAAATCAGCTGCTCTAGCCAACTGAGCTACGCTGGCAGTATCAATAAAAAAAGTCCGCTATTTCTAACGGACTGCAAATGTATATATTTTATCTATCAATCAAAACATTTTTTTAAAATATTTTTTTATATTAAGCGTGTGTTCGTATTTTTTCTTTCCTTTTTACCAACAAACGCTCCAAAGACTCTGCAGAAAGCTCTAAAGCTTCTTCAAATGTTTTACATTGTTTTTTTACCAAAAAACCATCACCAGGCACATTTATTTTTACCTCAACAATTTTATTTTCTTTATCACTCGTTTTCTCCACTTTAAGATAAACATCAGACGACACTACTTTATCATAATATTTTTCCAACTTATCCATTCTCTCTTGAACAAAACCAACTAATTTTCCGTCAACATTAAAGTTGACTGCGTGAATACTTACCTTCATAATCAAAACATATTTAATGGTTAAACTTAATTGTAAATTATTTTTTATTTCTAGGATGACTCTTTTCGTAAACTTTTTTAAGTTCCGACAAACTACTATGTGTATAGACTTGCGTTGACGCCAAACTAGAATGACCCAATAATTCTTTTACCGAATTCAAATCAGCCCCATTGTTCAGTAAATGCGTCGCAAACGTATGCCGCAACACATGTGGACTTTTCTTTACTTTTTCAGAAGCCGTACTAAAGTATGAATTTATCAATCGATAAACAAACGAATTACTCAATTTTAACCCTTTTTTTGTGAGAAAAAAATATTCAGAATCCAAAACCTTCTCTAAACAATCCCTTTCATTTTTATACCCCACCAAACCATCCCGAACAATAGGAAGCATTGGGACAACCCTCTCCTTATTCCTTTTACCAAGCACCTTCAACACATTATTAGAAAAATCAACATCTTTAATTCTCAACTCAATCAACTCAATTCTTCGAATTCCAGTAGTATAAAATAAATCAATCACCATCTTATTCCGTAGCGACTCAAAATCCGAATTATCTTGAATTTGTCCCAAAACCTGTGTTACTTCTTTTTCAGAAAATGGAATTTGTATTTTTTTCGAAGCCTTCAACGATCTATGCTTTAATAAAGGACTAACTTCTATTTGCTTTGTCTTCATTAAAAACCTATAAAAAGCTTTTAACGATGCCATCTTCCTATTAATCGACGAAGCAGACAACCCTTCATCCACCAAAAAAACTATCCAACTTCGTATTTGACCATAATTAACAAAAACAATAGATTCTTGTTCAAAATTACACTTATTAAAAGATTGAAAAGCCTGCAAATCCCCTTCATATGCAGCGGCAGTATGAACAGAATAATTCTTCTCTTTCAATAAATAATCAATAAATAAATCGACAATTGTAGCCATAAAAAAACCGTTAGCTTCAAAGTTACTAAACTTTGACCACTAACGGTATTTATTTTGAAAAGAAAAAATACTAACTTTCTAAACCATCTTTCATGTTTTGAATGTAAGCAGCTTTCTGGAATTTCATTCTGTTTTTAACAGACGGCTTAATAAAAGCAGTACGTGCTCTCAATTGACGAACAGTTCCTGTTTTATCAAATTTTCTTTTATAGCGCTTTAATGCTCTATCGATATTTTCTCCGTCTTTAATTGGTATAATTAACATAATTTTGACACCTCCTCTCGTTAAGGGTGCAAAAGTAAATAATAATTATGAATTATGAATTATGAATTATGAATTATTTTAAAGACATTCTTAAAACACCTCAATTAAAAGAAATCTGTCAATGTATTTTTTATAAAAATCATTTCGTTATATTTGCAAAAGTATAACGCAAAAAACACTTCCTTGAGAATAAAAAGCAAAATTTGGATTGAAACAGATGAAGGGATCCTTATTAGCGAAGGAAGAGTAAAACTATTAAAGCTGATTGCTGAAACAGGGTCTCTAAACAAAGCTGCCAAAATCATGGAGCTATCCTATCAAAAAGCTTGGAAATTAATTGACGCTTCAAACAAAGCGGCAAAACAACCTTTGATCGAAACCCAAGTAGGCGGAAATAAAGGCGGAGGAACAGTTTTAACCCCTTACGGACAAGCTCTAATTGACACTTTTGAAAAAATAAATTCAAATTGTTGGACATTTTTAGATAGCGAATTCAAAAAGCACAAATTATAATAACTGACAAGCGTATGGAAAATAAAATAACTGCTTACATATTAGCTGGTGGAAAAAGTCAACGTATGGGAAAAGACAAAGGAATGTTGCTTTTAAACGACAAACCTTTTATTAGCCATATCTGTTTCGCTTTACAGCCAATTGTAGGGAATAATATCATAATTGTTTCAGCGACTTCAGACTATGATTTTTTAGGACATACTCGCATTGAGGATATAATTGCTGACAAAGGACCTGTAGGCGGAATTTATACTGCTTTACAACATTCAAAAACAAAATTCAATTTGGTTGTCAGCGTAGACACCCCTTTAATTTCAACTGATTTATTACAATGGATTACCGACAAACACGAAGACTCCTACATGATGTCTCAAGTAAAAGTAGGTGATAAAACGAGTCCATTGATTGCAATTTATGATCGCTCTTGTAAAACTGTTTTTGGTGAACACCTGGCTGCCAAACAATTAAAACTACGTGAAGTTATCAAAGACATGTCACATCAGACTCTTATTGTTCCATCAAAATGGCACAAACAAGTTCAAAATATTAATACTCCCGAAGAATACGAAAAATTAGAATCATGATTATTAACACAAAATATTTTGGTTTAATCTCAGATATAACCAACAAGAAAGAAGAACAGATTGTTCTTGAAAATTTCAATACCACAGTTTCTTTTTTAAAATCTGTTATAGAATCAAATTACCCCGACTTAAAAAAAACGACCTACTCCATTGCAGTGAATCAAGCGATTGTCCCCACTGATTTTATGATTAAAGAACAAGATACTATTGCTTTTTTACCTCCATTTGCAGGAGGTTAAAAAATTAAAATTCCAAATTTCAAAAAAATGCGCTACAACCGACAAATAATCCTCCCTGAAATAGGCGAAGCTGGTCAGCAAAAAATACGAGACGCTCGTGTTTTAGTGATTGGCGCTGGTGGATTGGGCTGTCCTGTTTTGCAAAACTTAGCAGCAGCAGGTGTTGGGAAAATCGGGATTGTTGATGGAGATGTTATCGAAGAAACCAATTTACATCGTCAGTTATTATACAATTTACAAGATTGTGGAAAAGGCAAAGCACACACTGCCGCCGAAAAAATCCACTTACTTAATCCTGATATTGAAGTTCAAGTCTTTAATACCTTTTTTAGCGAAAATAATGCATTCGAAATTGTAACAGATTATCAAATTATTGTGGATTGCACCGATACGATTGCCATTCGTTACCTGATTAATGATGTTGCGGTACATCAAAAAATCCCCGTTGTTTATGCTTCCATATATAAATTCGAAGGACAAGTTTCGGTTTTGAACTATCAAAATGGACCGAGTTACCGTTGTTTGTTTCCCGAAAAAGAAATTTCAGATTATGCTCCTAATTGTGAGGTTTCAGGTGTTTTAGGAATTTTACCCAATACAATAGGTACTTTTCAAGCTACCGAAGTACTTAAAGTCATTCTTGAAATTGGAGAAATTTTATCTGGAAAACTTTTGATTTATGATGGTTTACATTTTCAAACCCAAACTATCGCTTTCGCAAAAAATCCAAAAGCAATCGAAAAAGGTTTTATCAATGGAAGTTCACTTTTAAACAGACCAAAAAAAGAAGAAACACTCAGTCCCGAATTGTTTTTAGAAAAATGCAAACAAATGCATATCAAAGTAATTGATGTTCGAGAGACAAACGAAAGTCCTGAATTTAAAGGTGATAATATTATCCAAATTCCTTTAACCGAATTAGAATCTTACAGTCATACATTAGATAAAAACCAAGAAATAGTACTGTTTTGCCAAACAGGTCAACGCAGTCAAACAGCATTAAATTATTTAAAAAAATCAGGTTTTATAGGCGTTTTTCATTTAGGAAAAGGAATACAGTCATTATAAAAAACATACTAGTAACAAAACAATTAATACGATGTCCACAGACAAACCCAAAAAAAGCTCCTTCATTCAAAAACAAATAACATCCGATTTCATAGGAAACTCAATCGCTAAGCACCAAACAAAAACAAGTATTGGAGCGCATAATATATTTTTAGGACAAGTACGCGCAGATGTTATCGATGGAAAAACAGTTGCTGCTATTGAATATACAGCTTATGAAGAAATGGCAGAACAAAAGTTTTATGAAATTAGAGAAGCGGCTTTCGCCAAATTTGATTTGACTTGCTTGCATATTTATCACAGCTTAGGACTAGTAAAAGCAGGCGAAATTTGTTTGTTTGTTTTTGTATCAGCTCCAAGAAGAAAAGTGGTTTATGAAGCCTTAGAGTTTCTGGTAGAAGCGATTAAAGAAAAAGCACCTGTTTTTGGGAAAGAAATTTTTGAAGACGAAAGTTATATTTGGAAAGAGAATTCATAAGAGGATAGAAGTTAGAAGTTCAGGATTTAAAAGAACAGTTTTTTATTTGTAACGGAATTTGAATTGAAGTGGATTTTGCGTGAGGGATTGTAGTGGAAATCCTTTTTTGGGCTTTTTTGCCCAAAAAAGATTGAAACGAAAAGCCCGACCCGCAGGGACACGCCCAAAAAATGATATTTACAATAACGCTAAAAGCCAAGTGCCAATAGCCAAAAGCAATGATATGGTTGACATTACACATAAAATTATCACACAACGCACAGCCACGGCTCAGGCGGTTGTGAAAGTAGGGGCAAAAGCAACAATGGAAGCAATTTTAAACAAAACGGTTCCCAAGGGTGATGTGCTAGAAGTTGCCCGAACTGCGGGACTTTTTGGAGTAAAAAATACTTCAAACTCGATTCCAGATTGTCATCCGATGCCGATTGAGTTTACGGGAATTGAATATGAATTTTTGGAAGATTCTATTTTGATAAAAGTTACCGTAAAGGCAATTTATCGAACAGGAGTTGAAGTAGAAGCCATGCATGGCGCGTCGATTGTGGCGTTGACGATGTATGATATGCTGAAACCGATTGATAAACAAGTTGAGATTTCGAGCATTAAATTAGTACACAAAAAAGGTGGGAAGTCGGATTTTGGCAAGAATGATGTGCCTGATTTGGCGGTGTCTGTAATTGTTTGTTCTGACAGTGTGTCGAGTGGAAAAAAAGAAGATAGAGCGGGTAAGGTGATATCGGAAAAGGTGAAAAACCTTGGTTTAAAAGTTTCAAGATATACCGTGATTCCAGATGAAATTTTGGATATTCAAGAAACGATCCATACGATGTGTGACAAAAAAATGGATTTAGTGATTCTTACTGGCGGTACTGGATTATCAAACAGAGACGTTACTCCCGAAGCTGTCATCCCAATGCTAGACAGACGTATTCCTGGCATTGAAGAAGCGATTCGTGCTTATGGGCAAGATCGTACTCCTTACGCGATGCTATCCCGTTCGGTTGTTGGATTCAAAGGGAATACTTTAATTATAGCCTTACCAGGCTCTACCGCTGGCGCAAGCGAATCTATGGATGCTGTTTTTCCATCTATATTGCATTTATTCAAAATACTTAACGGATTCAACCATGGTGCCTAACACGTTGCTACAGGATACACACGGTCGCGAGCACCACTACTTGCGCATTTCGATTACAGAGCATTGTAATTTGAGATGTACCTATTGTATGCCTGCGGAGGGAATCAGCTTGACATCAAAACCGCATTTGATGACGGCTGACGAAATTGTGACTATTGCACAAACTTTTGTCGACGCGGGTGTCACTAAAATTAGATTGACTGGAGGTGAACCTTTAGTTCGAAAAGATGCCAAAGACATTATTGCTAGATTGGGGAAATTGGGTGTTGAATTGACTATTACGACTAACGGTATTTTAGTTCATAATTTTATCGATACATTCAAAGAAGCAGGCATCACTGGTTTGAATGTGAGTATTGATAGTTTGAATAAAGAAAAATTCAACCTCATTACGCGTCGTAATTATTTTGACCAGTTTTGGCAAAATTTGGAATTACTAGACCAACATAACTTTAAATTACGATTGAATGTTGTGGTGATGAAAGGCTTTAATGACAACGAGATTTTAGACTTTATTGAATTGACCAAGAATCGAAATATCATGATTCGGTTTATTGAATTCATGCCTTTTGATGGGAATAAATGGAATAAAGACAAACTGGTTTCTTATGCCGAAATCATGAATCAAGCACATGACAAATACGGAATTACCGAGGTCGAAAGATTGATAGATAAGCCAAATGATACCGCCAAAAATCATAAAATAGCAGGTTACAAAGGTAGTTTTTCGGTGATTAGTTCCGTTACCAATCCGTTTTGTAGTACATGCAACCGCATCCGCTTGACAGCGGACGGGAAATTAAAAAATTGTTTGTTCTCTAATACTGAAACGTCGTTGCTCGAAACGTTGCGAGCTGGCAAATCGATTCGACCTTTGATTGAGCAAAATATTAAATCCAAACATGCCATGCGTGGTGGGATGGATGATGATGCCAAATTTCAAAATCCTGCTTTGTTTTCGCAAAATAGAAGCATGATTAAGATTGGTGGGTAAAAGTAAGTCACACGAATTTCGCAAATTAGCACAAATCTATGTGTGTAAAATGGCACGAATACCAAAATAAGATGGTAGTTAGTGCTATTCAATTTTAGCGACTAGAATTAGTGAAAATTAATTTAATTCGTGTCTGACCTAAAATCAGTTTATATGCATTAGCTAAAACAAAAAAAGGAAGTACAATCTCGTACTTCCTTTTTTGATAGGTATAAAGTTGGATTATAATTTGATCTTCACTCCACCATTCACTACAAAACCATCCACGGGAGCGTAAATATCCCTAAAGGTAGGATTGGTAATAGTACCCGTATAAATAGTATCAAACTTGGTTTGTCGGGTGTCGCCAAGGTTTTCGAAATTTAAGAAAATAGAAAAATGTTCCCATAATTTTTCGATCATAAAACCTCCTAGCCAATACTGTTTTCCAGTGGCACCATCATTTAGTTTTTGTGGACTGAAATAGTAGGCTTCCAATCCAATTTTCAATTTTTCCTCAATCTCATACATTAGGACATTGTTCAAGCGGTGTTTGGCAACCAACGGATAGGTTGTACTTATATCATTGTAATGTTCGTTGACATCGGCAAGGGTGTACCCAATAAAAAGCTTGAAATCTTGGTACGACAACTTGATGTTGGTTTCGATTCCTTTGGTATCAATGTAACCGTTGGGTTGAGTGAATTCGTAATTGTTATCACTATTGTTCGTTAGTACCAGCGGATTGTTTACTTTGGTATAAAAAAACAAACTGTTTACGGTCAATGCTAATTGATCAGTAAGGTGTGTTTTGTAGTTTATGTCAAAATTTCCACCAATAGATTTTTCAGCTTCGGTATTGTCGGTTGCGATGGGCAATACATTTTGAAACTGAATGCGTTCTGCATCTTCGGTAAACACTGTAGGTGTTTTATAACCTAATCCTCCACCAATGCGAGCACTCAATTTTGGGCTAACTGTGTACAAAGCCGATAAGCGTGGCAATACAAAAACACCGTATTCGTTTTGGTGATCCAAACGCAATCCTGTTTCAATGGCTAGATTTTCAGCAGGATTCCAAGTGTTTTGTACAAAACCACCAACAGTAGTGTAGTTGTAATCGACCGCTTTTGTTGTAGCAATTTTGTCTTGGGTAAATTGATCTGTCCATAAATTTAGTCCCCCAATCCATTCTGTTTTTTCGGTATTGAAATTGTAACTGGCTTCTACAAATGACGAGAATTGTTTGCCTGAAAAACTATAATTCGGAATGACAATACTACGGTCGTAAAAACTAAAACTGTTTTTGAAAGAAAATTTAGATTGAGTATCTATAATTTTGTCAAAACCCAGTTGTGTACTAAAACGATTGGTTTTGTTGTCTTCAAAATACGAATGATTGGCATCGCCGTTCCCTTTGATGTATTCTATATCACCACCAATTCGTTTTTCTATGGTATTATTAAAGCCAATATGCAAGGTTGTTTTTTCGTTGAAATACAAATACAATTTTGGATTTAAAGTAAACCGATCAAATTTGGGAATAGCAGTCAAGCCAATATTTGCGGGGTCATAAGCTGTTCCGTGATTGTATGAAGCAAATATTGTAGTTCCTATTTTTTTGAATTTCTGTGAATAAAATCCGCTAGCGTCTAATCCTAAAGCGGAAGTTCCATTTAGAATGAAGTTTAACTCTCGCTCTTCGGTTGGGGTTTTTGAAACTAAATTTACCAAACCAGCAATGGCACCGCCACCATACAATGTTGAAGAAGCGCCTTTAATCACTTCGACTTGTTTTAAATCTAATGGTGCAATTTGCATTAATCCAAGCCCACCTGAAAAACCAGAATAAAGCGGAAATCCATCACGAATAATCTGTGTGTATTTCCCATCCAAACCTTGAATACGGATAGATGAATTGTAGCTCGTTGCTGATGTTTGTTGGGTTTGAATTCCGGTGCTTTCATTCAGCAACATTCTAATATCACCAGGTTTCATATTCCCTTTTTCGTCCAATTCTTCACCTGCTATGGTCTCAACTCTTGTGGGTATATTGGCAATCGTACGACTGCTACGTGTGGTCGTGACAACAACATCTTCTAATTCTTCTCCTTCACTTTCGAGCACAATCAGTACTGTTTCAGTGGAGTCTAACGGAAATGTAAATTGTTCTGTTTTGGTTTCAAAACCAATAGCTGTAAATAGAATACTTTGTTGTCCATCAGGAATGTTTGTGATTTCGAGCACTCCATTTTCATCCGTAATCCCACCTAGATTGGCATTTTGAATTACCGCTGTTACGCCAATTAAGACTTGGTTGGTGTCGCTGTTTTTCAGGACCGCTTTGAAGGTGTTTTGCGCAAATAAGGCTGTAAAGTTGCAGCATACAACTAGTAGTAAAATAGTATTTTTCATTATCGAAAATTATGTTAATGTCTTATAAGTAAAAGCGGAGGCGATTGTTGCCTCCAGAAAAATAAATAGTGCGAAAGCACAAAAGAGTCATTAACTAATTTTGGGTGGTTGCCAAATAGCACGATTGAATTGAGACTGTAGTTGCGGAGTGTAAGTAGAAACCAAATGGGTTTCTATAAAAGTAAAATTATTTTCGGGAACTACAAAAAAATTACCGCTTGGAAAAGTAAAACCAACACAAGTTCCACAACTAAAAAAAGGGGAACATATGCTATTGCAAGAATCTTTGTGATGTTCTTGCTCCGTTTTGGACACTGTACTACTGTCATCACAATTATCGTCCACACAACAAGTTTGACCCGATAGAGCCAAGATGAAAAATGCTAGAAATAGAGATAGTAGTTTCACAACACAAAGATAGTCTGTGAGATGGATTAAGCCAAACCATTTGTACATAAAAAACCATCGATTGCAACCTCAATCAGTTTTAGTCAAAAAAAAAGAGAACATTTTAATTTCTCTCTTTTGCTATTAATTTACTTTTTCAATTTTTACAAATCCACCTCGGTTATCGTTTCTGGCTATGGATTGGTGAACAATTATTTTTCCAATAATGACAAGATTGTATAGCTCCCATAGGTTGGCATTTACTTGATAATCTTCGGTGGCTTTTTTGATTTCGACTTCCAATTTGTCTAATTCTTTCTCAGCCAATTTCAAATCAATATCATTTCGAACAATTCCAGCATTTTGACGCATTAAGAGTTGTAAATCTTCTTTGGTTTGCATCACATATTCTGGATCTACTTTGGGCTTATCGTTGTTGCCCCAATCTTCCGCTTTACCTTCAAATTGCGAGGTTGGAAAATCAGTATCGCTCCAGTAGTCATAAATGTTATCTGAATATACCAATGCTTCCAAAAGTGAGTTGGATGCCAATCTATTAGCACCATGCAATCCTGTTCGAGAACACTCACCGCAAGCAAATAAATTTTCAACAGATGTTTTTCCTGATTGGTCCACGGCTATTCCGCCACAAATATAATGTTGTGCAGGAACAACAGGTATCCAGTCTTTAGCAAGGTCAACTCCTTCTTGTTTGCATCGGTTATAAATCATTGGAAAATGCTTGATAAAAGCTTCCATATCCAAATGTGTACAATCTAGAAAAACATATTCATCACCAGATTTCGCTAATTCTTTTTCGATACTTTGCGAAACGATATCACGAGAAGCTAAGTCGCCCCTTACATCATAATCAGGCATGAATTGGTGTCCGTCTTTGGTGCGCAAATGAGCGCCAAAACCACGAACGGCTTCAGATATTAAAAATGATGGCCCATCACCTTTTTTGTATAATGAAGTAGGGTGAAACTGTATAAACTCCATATCTCTAATCTCAGCATTAGCGCGATACGCCATTGCGATTCCGTCGCCTGTTGCTATAACCGGATTAGTTGTATGTCCGTAAAGATGCCCGATTCCGCCTGTAGCAAGTACCGTAAAATCGGCTCTAAAACTCATAATTTCTTTGGTGACTTGGTTCAGAACGTGTGCTCCCAAACAACGATTACCTTCTGTGATTAATTCAATTGAGAAGTGATGCGTTAGAACGTCTATATTTTTTTTTGATTCCACTTGGCTCAAAATAGCGCGTTCGATTTCTTTACCCGTTTGGTCTTTATGGTGTACCACTCTATTTTCTGAGTGTCCACCTTCTTTACCTAAGTCTAAGGTTCCTTCGATATTTTTGTCAAACATCGCACCCCATTCTATAAGTTCTTTAAGTCGTATTGGTCCTTCGTTGATAACCATTTCTACTACTGCGGGGTCGCACAAACCGTCTCCGCATATAATAGTATCTTCTATATGTTTATTGTATGAATCACCAATTTTGTCGGTCACAATCGCAATTCCGCCTTGAGCATATTTTGTATTGGATTCGTCCGCTGATGCTTTGGTTACAATCGTAACTTTTTTATCTGGAAATTGATTGGCAATTTTTAAAGCTAATGTTAATCCAGCTACTCCAGATCCTATAATAAGGTAGTTTATTTTAATCATTATTTTGATAATTCCAGCATACGTTCAATAGGAATCAAAGCTTTTTCCATAATATCTTGTGGAACATTAATTTCTGGACTTTCGTTAAGAAGGCAGTTGTATAATTTTTGCAATGTATTCATTTTCATATAACCACACTCACTACACGCACAAGTATTGTCTTCTTTAGCAGGAGCAGGAATTAAAATTTTATCAGGAACCTCTTGTTGCATTTTGTGCAAGATACCTGCTTCGGTTGCAACGATGAATTTATGATTTGGATCTTTTTTTACAAATTCAATCATACCAGCTGTGGAGCCAACATATTGTGCTGTTTTTAAAATATGCGTTTCAGATTCTGGATGCGCAATGATTTTAGCATCTGGATGTTCTTTATAAAGTGCTAGTAATTTATCAAATGAGAACGCTTCATGTACGATACAGGAACCGTCCCATAAAACCATATCACGTCCCGTTTGTTCCATTACATATTTTCCTAGATTTTTATCTGGAGCAAATATAATTTTTTGATCTTTTGGTAATGACTCTACAATTTTCACTGCATTAGAAGAAGTACACACAATATCGGTAAGTGCTTTTACTTCTGCAGAACAATTCACATAGGTAATCACAATGTGATCAGGATGAGCATCTGTAAATTTCTTGAACAAATCTGGAGGACAGGAATCTGCCAAAGAACAACCTGCATTCAAATCTGGTAAAATTACTTTTTTTGATGGATTCAAAATTTTAGCAGTTTCAGCCATAAAGTGCACGCCTGCAAAAAGAATAATATCAGCATCTACTCTAGTTGCTTCTTGAGACAAACCAAGACTATCCCCTACATAATCTGCTACATCTTGAATGTCTGCTTCTTGGTAATAATGCGCTAAAATAACCGCATTTTTTTCTTTCTTTAAGGCGATTATTTTCTCTTTTAATTCTTTCATCATTATGATTTTTATGCTTTCCTTTTTAAGTTATAAAACTATTTCCTTCTCAATAGCCTCTATTTTTCAGCGTTTGATAAAAAAACATTTCTTACAACTTATCCAATTTATTTATCCTTTTTAAAAAACTAACAGACAATGACTTAACTAATTAGTTGAAAATATTTTCCATAATTAAATCATTTTTATCAAAAGCAAAGATAATGCGTTAATTTTAGTATTACAAGGGCATTTTGGCACAGAAACAAGTATATTGTTACAGATTTAATTTATCCTCGGGCTATATTCAAAATCTAACCTTTTATCTCTATTATAAATCGTATTTATTTTTCAAAAAGACTTGAAGCTTATTGTTTTCATTCAATAGCTTTTCAAGGATTTGCAACTGGATATTGTAATTTCGTTTCATTTCCAGAACATTATTATAATATTCTACAACTACTTTTTGATCGTTTGTCAATAATTTACCTGGAACAGGATAATTAATACGATCTGATGAAACATTTTCTCCTAACAGAGGACAGCATCTCATATCAAATATTTTTGCATTCAATTGCCTAACCACATGAATTTGATCTGTAATTTCTTCCGTTATGTGAATATCCAAAACTTTCACGTAAGCATCATATTTAATAATCTTATCACTAACTTCATTATTCGTTATCAAACGCAACCCCCCAGAATTTTTCAATTGCTGAATTGTTCGGTCAGTGTACACAAAATCAGGGTAGTTCGCTACAATATGAATGTATTTATAAATTCCATTAGCTCCATTTTCAGGAGTAATGTTTTTAATTTTCTCAAGCATCTCTCCCAATTCCTTATCTTTTTCTTTGAATTTTGGAATTAAGGCTTTCAATTGACTGTTATCAATTTTTAAATCTTGATAAATTGAATGGATAAACTGCTCTCCTTTTTGATCTTCAATGGTATGTTCTAATTTGTATTCGGCAAGAAACCCACAGAATACGGCAAGAAATAACATGAGAAATTCCCAGAAATAAGCCTTCCAATTTTTCTTTCCTTCATGATGATGGCCATGATGATGTACTTCCATATTTTTTAATTAGTGGTTTGGAGAAATTATTTTATACAAATTTTGAATGCATCACAATTACTTCAGCTTGAATCAAAAAGTTTTGCAAATTTAATTGTTTATAATTTATGAAACCGAAAAAAATTAACAAAACAAAAATACACTACAAAAGAAGTTCAGTTATATTTAAACAAGGACAAGAATCCGATGTTGAATATAATTCTATTATGAATTCTCTTTTTTCAACATTTCTTCATAAGCAAGTTTAACACACTCTTTGCCATATCTATTTTCTAACTTTCTAACTATAAAATGACCTTTAGCCATGTCTTGAAAGTGACTTATAAATATAGCATTTACAATAGCACCACCAGCTGCTCCAATGGCTGGAATGGATTGAGCAGCAATTTTTTCAGTAACCTGAATACTAAATCTTTCCGCAATTTTTACAATTAATTTCATTAATGCTGGACTACTTTTCTCTGCGAGAGATTTTGTTGCAATAAACTGTGCTGCTTCCGTAACAGATTTGGCTAAAGCAGCTCTAACCACAAAGTAACCACTCTCGGCAGCATTGTCTGACTTACTTTTTCCACCCAAAGCAAAGACTTCCAAACAAGCTAGCTTTGTATCTAAGTCACTTATCGATTCTCCCTCCGCTCTGGCAATATCAGCAATTGATCGCAACATAATCGTTGTAGAAATAGGTAACTCGACAATCAATGCAGGCAATCCAAAAAAGCCACCTACACCTCCACTGACTGTAGCGCCTATTTTATGCCACCAATTTGAAGCTTCGCCTTTTGGTCTGTCATTTAGCGTAAATATGGCAATGTCAGTCGCTTTTAAAAGTGCTGTTTGTGTAATATCCCCAATTTTATCACTCCAACTTTCAGGAAGCATTTCAATCCCTTTTTCAATAGGCGAGCCAATGAAATTTGTTATCTTAGCTGCAATCCCTGGGTTTTCTAGCAACACCATTGCTTTACGCAAGTCTTGACTGTCTTTTTCAGTTAAATTCATTGTTTTAGTTTTAATATGTTTGCTTTAAAAAAAAATACCTTTTCATGATTTTTAACTCGTTAAAATTGTATTCAAGTGTATAATGATAATTGGCAATCTCAGCAATACACTGAAAAACAATCTACTTACTATCTCTTTTTTCTTTTCTGGCTTCTCTACGGGCTTTACGTTTTTCTTTTCTAATTTCTTTTTTATCTAATGGCTTATTAGCGTCAATAAAAGCATCTTTAAATGAAATTTCATTATCTGTTTCTCTTTTAAAACCTTCAATCCATCCGTTTTGAAAAATACTAATAACGGTGGACCACGTACTTGTTTTTACGTTTTTTAAATCTCCTTCAATTGGAATCTTTAGCGCTAATGTATTTGTCTTTTGATTTTTCAATACAAATTTAAAAAAGCCAACAAATCCTTCCCAAATCGTTTCTAAAATTCCATCTTCTTTACCTATCAGTTTTGTATCTGTTAGCAAAGGTTTAACATACCCTTTGAGATAGCCATCAGCAATTGCAATTTCGCTAAACAACTCAAATTTCCCTTTATCAAAATCAATTCCTACATAATGATTTGTAATATCATTTAAAGCCGTTGCATTTGAAGATTTTAACGAAAAAGATAGATCCATATCTGGAATTTCTTTGATTAAATTAATATTCCCATCTAATAAAAGACTTCCTTTCCCAAAGGACACTCCTGTAGCGTGAAATGGAGATGGTAACGTCCTGCCAGTACTTACAACATTTTTTAAATTGTCAGCATACATTTCAAAATTTGTAACTTGTAAGTCAATATTAGGATCTGCTTTCAACTGCACAAAAGCTAGTTTTCCTTGGTGTATTTCAAAGTGGTTGATATCAATAGGAACGATATCAGTCAAAGCTTTGGTCCAATCATCAACACCTGCATCTTTAGGTTTTTGTTTTTGATCTTCAAAAACATAAATCACTTCAGGATTATTCATAATGATTTCACTAACAATTTTTCCTTTGAAAACAGACTTCCATTCGATTGAAATATCATTTTGAGGGAAATTCAAAAAAGGAACTTGGGATTTTGCATCCATTTTGTTTAAATACATTCCTTTGATAATGTAGGCACCGCGATATAAAGCAATATCAATATCTTCTACATGACCATAATAACCAGGAATGGCTGCCAGTGTTTTATTGATTTGGTTTTTTACTAATGTGGGTAAATAAATTCGAAATGCAATTAGTAAAACAACCAATACAAACAAAAATTGATATCTTTTCTTTCTATAAAAATGGGTGGATTTCCTCTGCATCGTTTTTTATTAAAAGTACGACTTTGGAAAACAATGAAATTATATCGTAATTAGATAATCTTATATAATTAAACGTAATTAAAGAGAATATTACAATATATAAAATGGAGAAGTATTTTTATATACACTTAATTATTATCATTGAAACACGGTTTTTTAAAGCTAGTTTACAACAATGATTTTTTTACAGGAACCTTTTTATAATCAGTTATTAACCAAGTAAGGAATACAGCTATTGCTAAGGATAAGTAAAAATTACGAGATAGATCGCCTTCAAGGTTGCCAAGATAAAAAGCGACTCCAATTAAAACGATTGAAACGATTAACTCAATTTGTCCATGGATTTTGAACGGAATAATTTTCAACAATCCTAATTCAAATTTTGTAGTAACTGTAAGCAATAAATGAATTACCGCTAGAACATTTGTAACTATTGCGGTAATTTTAGGCAACAGAAACAAAGAAGGAGAAACAAGCAAAAATAAAACTATTCCATAATCAATAATACCGTGCATTTTTGAATTAAGTCTCATATTTTTTATTTTAAAGATACAAAATTTTAGTGAACTTATATTTTTGGACGAGAGAGTATTTGATAAAAAGATGTTTAACAAAGAGATACAAAGAGAAAAAGCGAAGATTCCCTAAGTATGAAGTTACAGTAAACACAATCATGTCTTTCTGACAAAGAGAATTAGGGAGAAGGAAAACACCAAATAAACCACATTAATAACTACTCAGAAAAAAGAGGCGTCAAAGTCTCTTGAAATTCTTCAAACTCTTTTAACGGAAAACCCATAGGGATGGATGTTGAGTGGTTCCGTTGAAGCCGAGTTTCGTTGTTCGTGCTTCGCACGCGACGGGAGTCTAGCCGTTGGCAGATGTCGCTTTACGTAATGCTACTTAAATACTCTTCTGCGGTCATAATTGGGATTGTAGAATTCTTAAAATCTTTTCCCTTTCTAGTTATAATTATGGAACAGTTAGATTGTAACGCAGTAAAATACTGGACAGCATCTTCAAAATCTTTGAAATTGGAATTCAATGCTTTCTCAATTGTTTCTTCATTAACCTCACAAATCTCACAGATTATTTTAAACTTTCTAAGTTTATTTAAAACAGATCCTGAAGTTTCATATTTATTCAAAACGTAATCAATTGTCGTGAATGAAAGAGGAGAGACAATCATAGTAAGTTTCTTTTGATCTGCTAATGTTGCAACTTTAGCAATAGAATCAAAAAAAGGAATTCTTTCTCCCAATAAATCTAATATTACGTTTGTGTCTAAAAAAATTCTGCTCATTTGTATTTTTGTTCTAAATAATCAGCACGATCTTTTTTATAATCATAATCAGCTGGAATTTTAATTCCAGAAGAAAGACTCTTTACAAATGGTGAAATTTGTAAGTCATCATTAGTCTTTTCTGAAGTCAAAGAATTAAGATAATTTTCTATAATTCGAGACAAACTTATTTTTTTTTCAGAAGCATAATGTTTAGCTTTTTCAATTATCTCTTGGTCTAGTTTCAATGTGAGTTTAGCATCCATAACTTAAAATATTTATACGTACAAATATATGAAATTAGAACGTAATGGTTGTAAGTTTCGATTTTTTTTACGATTTCTGCCAATCGAGTCACGCAGAGGAATTTCACCCCCTACGTTCTCACGGAACTGTGCTTGAAAGTCTCCCTTCACACGGGACTGCTTTAGTATTAAATCACACAAATGTACTGAACACTTATGGATGCACCAGTAATCAATGTAGGAATAAGTCAGGTTTTTCTTTATGCTTTGTTTTCAAGTATCTTACCGATGCTTTCTTATAAAGCCCTTTTTCCCATTTTACCCATTTAAGTAGTCGCTCGTTTAGTTGCCGCCATACGTTTCTAATGTCGCTTTTCCGAAATTTGTGATAGTAATTGATGATTCCTTATAATACAGGATTTATTTTACTATCTCTTCAATCGTCTTTCGCCTTTTGTGGATATTCAGTGTTTTGAATTTCTCCATCAAACTGTTCTTTGACTTTTGACTTACGAAAATGCTTGGAATAGATTTAATACCGCTCTTACTTTTGATGGTCCTTGGTATATAGCGTGTTTACTAATCTTTCTCTATTGAATTGCCAATCTTTATGGATACGAGTTAGAAACTCGCACTAGCTGTGAATGCAGTTGCCTGTAAAAGTTAACTTTATGGGTAAGGGAAGTATGTTTAAAAGTGAAGGGAAATACTAAAAAACACACGTTAAAAACCACTAAAAAAAAATAGAGGCAAAATAGCCTCTTGAAATTCTTAAAACTCATTTAACGAAAAACCCATAGGGATGGATGTTGAGCAGTTCCGTTCAACACGAGTTTCATTGTTCGTGCTTCGCACGCAACGAAACTCTAGCAGTTATATGCT
>NZ_JBAWDL010000327.1:0-4462 GCF_049590715.1 Flavobacterium sp. | reverse complement strand
GACTATATTCTTACTACCAGGAGGAGGCTTGCTACTTCCTATTTTAGTTAAATTTATACCGAAAATGCTTCCTACAGCATTTAATGAAAACCTAAATAATGAGTAAAAAAAAATATCGCTTAGAGCGATATTTTTTTTTATTATGTTTTACGAAGATTACAACTTTAATTGATACACTTCTTCCAAACCTTTATTAGAACTAAAATTCACATTCAAATCAGTAACATATCCAGAATTCAATCCGTAAACCCACCCATGTATGGTTAAGTTTTGACCGTTTTTCCATGCTCCTTGAACAATGGATGTTTTACACAAATCAAATACTTGTTCCTTAACATTAATCTCTACAAAAGCATTGAAACGCTCATTTTCATCTTGAATTGAATCTAAATATTCATTGTGTAAACGATATACATCTTTAATATGTCTAATCCAGTTATCAATAATCCCGATTGATTGATTTCCCATTGCCGCTTTAACACCACCACAACCGTAGTGACCACATACAATAACATGCTCAACCTTCAATACATTGACAGCATAATCCAATACACTCAACATATTCATATCTGAATGTACTACCATATTAGCAATATTACGATGTACAAAAACCTCTCCAGGCTTAGCACCAATAATTTCATTTGCAGGAACCCTACTATCTGAACATCCAATCCACAATAATGGTGGTGTTTGCCCTTTGGCTAAGTCAGCAAAAAAATTAGGATCAATTGCTAATTTTGACTCTACCCATTCTTTATTATTATCAATTATTTTTTTATAAAAATCACTCATCTTTTTTTCTTTTCAATTATAGTTTTACAATTTATTCAATGATACAATTAGAATCAACATCTAAATATACAATTATTATATTTTTACATCCAAAAGAAGAAATATAATCTCTCCTATAAGTTATTCTAAATGGATTCTTTTTTAATTATTTTACGTTTTGCAACATCATAATAATGTTCTAACGAAACGTGGTTTGCTGATTCAGGTGAATTTTCAAGATCATAAGCTTCTTTAAATCCTTTAAGTTTCACCTTAATATTCTCTTCCTTTGCTCTAGTCTCCGTAAATTCACTAATTAAATCCAAAATATCATGTGCAATATATACAGTATCGTGCGCATTGATAATAACACTAGAATTCTCTGGAATAGCATTCAAAGTTGATTTTATCGCAGCTTTATTCAAGAAAGAAACTTCTTGCGCTAAATCAATGTGTATTACATCACCATCCACATATTCTTCTTTCTTAAAACTATAAGCTCTTTTCAGGTTTCCTCTCAAAATAAAAATAATACTAATAATCATCCCTAGCATAACTCCTTTTAACAAATCAGTAGCAACAACAGCAATTAATGTTGCCACAAAAGGAATAAACTGATACTTTCCTTTTTCCCAAAAATGAACAAAGGTTGCTGGTTTGGCTAACTTATACCCTACCAAAATAAGAATCGTTGCAAGCGTTGCTAATGGTATTTTATTCAAAAGAACAGGAATAGCCAAAACACTCAACAACAATAAACTACCATGAATAATAGTAGACATTTTTGATTTTGCTCCTGCATTATTATTAGCTGAAGAACGAACTACTACTGAAGTCATTGGCAACCCTCCTAATAATGAACTTATTATATTCCCCACACCTTGAGCTTTTAATTCCACATTGGTATTGGTATATCTTTTTTGAACATCCATTCTGTCAGCAGCTTCAATACATAATAATGTTTCAATAGAAGCTACTATGGCAATAGTTATTCCCGTAACCCAGACTTTCGGATTAGCAATCGCTGAAAAATTTGGAGTAATAATAATAGCTTTAAATTCTTCTAATGAAGTTGGTACTGGTAAAGATACCAAATGACTTTTTGAAATAGCCAAATTACTTCCTGATTGTATAAATACTTCATTTAAAATAATCCCTGAAACAACCGCTATCAGTGCACCTGGGACTAATTTTATTTTTTTTAAAAAAGGAACTCTATCCCATGATATCAAAATAATTAAAGAAATTGCTGTTATGATTACCGCACCTAATTGAATATGATTGAAAATCTCAAATAAAGAAGAAAAAGTATTATCACCATTATCCTGAACAAAAGCCTGATCTCCTTCAAAATCAGCATCATACCCAAAAGCATGAGGCAATTGTTTTAAAATAATAATAACACCAATACCAGCTAACATTCCTTCAATAACATTTGTAGGGAAATAATTAGAGATACTGCCCGCTTTTAAAAACCCGAGTCCTAATTGAATTAAACCTGCGATAAAAACAGACATCAAGAACACATCGAAAGCTCCAAAATCCGTAATAGCCGTTAGAATAATAGCGGTTAATCCAGCAGCTGGACCAGAAACACTAATGTGAGATTGACTTAAATATCCAACTACTAAACCACCCACAACTCCCGCAATAATACCTGAAAACAAAGGAGCACCAGAAGCCATAGCAATACCCAAACACAACGGCAATGCTACCAAGAAAACCACTAAACCTGAAGCAAAATCTGACTTAAGGTTAGCAAAAAGATTTATTTTTTTTGACATAATAAAATATAAAATAATTAGATACAAAATTACTCTTACCCAAAAGGGAAACAGTAATTTTAAATTCAAAATATAGAAATATTATGCTAAATCTGGGGGGGGAGAAAATATTTTAGCAGAAACATTGTCATGTTTTGACAAATTTTCAGATAAAATCAAGCTTGATTTTGATATTTTTAACACTAAGAAATCAGCATTCGAAACATGATTATAAGCAAATACTTTTACTTCTTTACTATATGAATGCTCTTCTTCTGAAAATTTATACGATACTGAAACATCGCACTTTTTTTCAATTAACGTCACAATAGTAGGCGTCAATAAAAAAGTGATAAACAAAAAAAGAAATAGACTTGCTATGTGTTTCATAATTACAAAAATATGACTATTCAAAAAAATATAAGCTAAAAATAACAAAATTAAAAAAAAATTAACATTATTAATACATACAAAACAGTGAAACAACTCTACTATTAATTTTATTGATTTTCGGCTTGTGATCTCAATAAATCCAAAAACAAGGAATCAGTTTTATTTATAATTTTTATATTTACATCATAAAATACTATACATGACTATCACTCAATTAAAATATGTTCTAGCAGTTGCGGAACACAAAAATTTCACCCTTGCAGCCGAAAAATGCTTTGTTACGCAACCTACATTGAGTATGCAAATCCAAAAAATAGAAGAGGAATTAAGCATTACTATATTTGACCGGACAAAAAAACCCATCCAACTTACTGATATAGGACAGAAAATAGTTACTCAAGCAAAAAACATCGTAAATGAAGCTGACCGCATTCAAGATATTGTTGAACAACAAAAAGGCTTCATAGGCGGTGAATTCAAATTAGGCATCATCCCTACTATCATGCCTACCTTACTTCCGATGTTTTTAAATAATTTCATTAAAAAATACCCAAAAGTCAAACTCATCATTGAAGAATTAAACACTGATGAAATTATCACAAAATTAAACAACGGTCATCTTGATGCTGCTATTGCCGCCACACCTTTGATGGAAGAAAAAATCAAAGAAATTGTATTATACTTTGAACCTTTTGTAGCTTATATCCCTGAAAACCATCAACATTTTCAAAAACAAGAAATCGAAGTAGACGACCTTAATTTAGACGAAATTTTATTATTACAAGATGGCCATTGTTTTAGAGATGGAATCCTAAACCTATGTAAAAACAGTACTAAAAATGAAACTAGTCGTTTCCAAATTGAAAGTGGAAGTTTTGAAACCCTTATCAAATTAGCTGATGAAGGCCTCGGTACAACTTTACTTCCTTACCTGCATACCTTAGACTTAAAAGAATCTGACAAACTGAAACTCCGTCATTTTATTGAACCAAAACCCGCTCGAGAAGTAAGTTTAATTTACCCAAAAAGCGAATTAAAAATTCAAATTATTGACGCACTTAGGAGCACCATTGCTGGAGTTATAAAAGGTGCAATTGTATTTCAAAACATTCAGATAATAAGTCCATTACATAAGAAATAAAAATAAAAAAGGAACTCAATTAAGGTTCCTTTTTTTGTTTGCTTGAGGCAAATAGGATGCTAATCAATTACAACATAAATGCATTTTCTTAAATTAGGCTTTTCAACTGTAAAGTAAAAAGTCATTTTTTAAAATGTCAATTTCATAAGGCAACAAGTTTTGAACGGCCTTGTTTAATTTGTTACTAAATAGCTCCGAATTAAAAAGAACTCTTTCAAGTACCTCTTTTATGTAATCGTAAATCATTTTAGCCATAACGAGTAGGGTTAAATTTATCGGGGATTATAAAAATATATTTTTTCGCTTTAGTAAAAAACAAAAACAACAATTAAATACAAAATAAATCGACAAAAAACATTTTAACACCAAAAATAAAAATATTTAACTACCCTTA
>NZ_JBAWDL010000326.1:0-2389 GCF_049590715.1 Flavobacterium sp. | reverse complement strand
CCTAAAAGTATTCCGAAGCCACCACAATACCAAACGATTTACATCAGTGGAGGAAAGAAAAATAAATTAAATAAAATTGATATCGTAGGGTTCTTTTCTCAAAAAGGAAAGCTAGAAAAAGGCGATTTAGGGCTGATTGAGGTGAAGGACTTTATCTCTTTTGCAGCTGTGAAATACAATAAAGTAAAAGATTTATTGCACGCGATCAAAGATGAAAAAATGAAAGGTAAGAAATTCAAAATCGAGGTGGCTCGTAAGGTCATTAAGAAAGTAGAGGAATAGTTTTTAAACACATAGATTCATAGGCTTTTCTTTGTGAATAAGACGCTTTGCTTAGGATAGTAAGTCATAGAGAGGTATACTTGCTAAATACAATTTGCTTTCAATGCAATAAATACTTTGTGTTTCTATGTAAAGCAAAGCGCTTATAAGTTCAAAAGATACTATGTTTCTATGTGTTTAAAATTTAAATATAATTTAGGAGATAGTGATACTAACGTTATTATGTAATGATAAATTTTCCTTTTTTAGAATCAAAACGAATGTGGTCATCTTTGAAAATGGTATCAAAACTTCCTTTTGAAATGAAATTGCAAGGACTGTCTTGAATGACGTTGTCTGGGGTCATGATAATCATTTCGTCACTTAATTGAATGGCCATGTCGATGTCGTGTGTCGAAAATAAAATACATTTTTGAGTGTCTTGACTCAGTTTTTTAAGCAATTTGAATAAAGCCACTTTGTGCAATAAATCCAAATGCGTTGTAGGTTCATCCAAAATAATGAAAGGGGTGTCTTGTGCCAAAGCCCTAGCGACAAGGACTTTTTGTAGTTGACCATCACTGATTTCAAAATGTTTTTTGGTTGCTAAATCACTGATTTGTGTCAGTTCCATGGCATGATTTACCTGTTCTATATCCGTATAGGTAAGTTTTCCAATCCAGTTGGTATAAGGTTGTCTTCCTAGCGCAATGAGTTCAAAAACGGTTAGGTTGCTAGGAGGTAATTTTTCGGTCAAAACCACACTTAAGTTTTGTGCCAGTTCGAGTGGTGCGTATTGTTCTATGTTTTTATCTTTCAAATAAACAGCCCCTGATAATGGGTTTTGAATCCCTGTTAACGTTCGTAATAACGTTGATTTTCCTATTCCGTTAGCACCAATAAGCGCAATAAGTTTTCCTGATTGTAAGTCCAGGTTGAGGTTTTGTGCAATGACCGTAGTGGCTGCTTT
The DNA here is from genome assembly GCF_049590715.1 of Flavobacterium sp. GTDB lineage: Bacteria > Bacteroidota > Bacteroidia > Flavobacteriales > Flavobacteriaceae > Flavobacterium. The sequence continues at coordinate 1,158 of NZ_JBAWDL010000326.1, read as the reverse complement.
AGTAGAGTAGCCTATGTTGAGGTCTTTGGTGGATAGTATTGTGGTGATCATTTTTGTATAGATTTTTTTAAACACATAGGAACATAGTTTTTATAGGCTTTGTGTCGAGACGCTTTGCTTAGGATAGATTACATAGAGCATTAGAATAAAGAGAGATGATCTCAGTAATTAATATCATAAAGATAGTTTTATTCGTGCAGGAGTTGTTTGTAATAGTTATTTACAATTGTCTTTTGTCCTTCTTTGAAAATATTAGAACAATTAAAGTTAATAATAATTCCTTTTGGAACTTTTAAAAGATTCATATAGGTTTGAAGTTGTGCTTCAAAGATAGGATTTAGTTGTAAAACTGATTTTAATTCAACAACCAGACAATCTTCAATTAACATGTCACATCTAAAGTCAATTTCCAATACTTTGTTTTTATAGATTAAAGGAACTTTCATTTCGGATTTAAAATTGATTTTTTGCCGATTTAGTTCTTCTTTTAAACAAAGATGATATACATTTTCAAGAAGACCTCTCCCCATTGTTTTATGTACTTCGATTGCACATCCAATAACTTTATATGTTAAATCATCTAGGTATTTCTGTGTTATCATATATACTATTTTTGATTAAAATATTGATTCCTAATTTCTATGAAAAATGTGTTTTACTATGTCTAACTTACTAAGTACCGAAACCTATGATTCTATGTGTTTAAAAATACTCTAGTCTAAGTTTTAACTCGTTTTCAACTTTCTATGAAAAACGTGTTTTTATTATGTCTATCTTACTAAGTATAGAAACTTATGATTCTATATGTTTAAAAATACTCTAGTCTAAGTTTTAACTCGTTTTCAACTTTCTATGAAAAACGTGTTTTACTATGTCTATCTTACTAAGTATAGAAACTTATGATTCAATGTGTTTAAACTTTTTAACTATTTTTTCTTTTACGAACCAGCAACCAGATCACAATAGGCGCTCCAAATAGCGATGTAACCGCATTAATAGGCAGCGTGATTTCATAACCAGGCATTTGCGAGATAACATCACACAATAACATAATGCTAGCACCTATTAATAACGTACTCCAATATAATGTACTGTGATTACTCGTATGAAAAAGCAATTTAGCAATATGCGGAACGGCTAGACCTATAAAAGCAATCG
>NZ_JBAWDL010000325.1:0-1552 GCF_049590715.1 Flavobacterium sp. | reverse complement strand
AGCCATTCTTGGGCAAGTGGATCGAAGCTGGCAAGCTGAACCCGGAGTTCTATCTGGCTCTGGTAACGATGCACGGCACCATCATGGTGTTCTTCGTACTCACGGCCGGTTTGTCGGGTACGTTCTCCAACTTCCTGATTCCGCTGCAGATTGGCGCCCGCGACATGGCGTCGGGCTTCATGAACATGCTCTCGTACTGGTTCTTCTTTGCCTCCAGCGTGATTATGTTCGCCTCGCTGTTCATTGAAACCGGTCCGGCTGCTGCAGGCTGGACAATCTATCCGCCGCTGTCGGCGCTGCCGCAGGCTATTTCGGGCTCGGGCGCAGGCCAGACGCTCTGGCTGGTGTCGATGGCGCTGTTCATTGTGTCGCAGTTGCTGGGTGGTGTTAACTACATCACCACCGTCATCAACCTGCGTACCCAGGGCATGAGCATGAGCAAGCTCCCACTCACTATTTGGGCGTTCTTCCTGACGGCTATTCTGGGCCTGCTGGCTTTCCCAGTGCTGTTCTCAGCCGCTTTGCTGCTGATCTTCGACCGCTCGTTCGGCACCTCGTTCTTCCTGTCCGATATCTACATTGCTGGTCAGGCCCTGCCGAATACCGGTGGTTCGCCTATTCTGTTCCAGCACTTGTTCTGGTTCCTGGGTCACCCCGAGGTATACATCGTGATTATGCCTGCAATGGGCATGGTGTCGGAGATTCTGGCTACCAACGCTCGTAAGCCTATTTTCGGCTACCGCGCCATGATTGGTTCGCTGCTCGGTATTTCGCTGCTCTCCTTTATTGTATGGGCTCACCACATGTTCGTAACCGGCATGAATCCTTTCCTCGGATCGGTATTTATGTTCCTGACGCTGATCATTGCCGTTCCTTCGGCCGTGAAAGTGTTCAACTGGTTGGCGACGCTGTGGCGCGGTAACATCCGTTTTACCACGGCCATGCTGTTCTCCATCGGCTTTGTGTCGCTGTTCATTGCGGGTGGTCTGACGGGTATCGTCTTGGGTAATGCTGCGTTGGACATTCAGCTCCACAACACGTACTTCGTGGTAGCTCACTTCCACCTAGTGATGGGTTCTTCGGCCTTCTTTGGTCTGTGGGCTGGTGTTTACCACTGGTTCCCGAAGATGTTCGGCCGGATGATGGACGAGAAGCTGGGTTACATCCACTTCTGGTTGACCTTCATCGGCGTGTACTTGGTATTCCTGCCGATGCACTACGTAGGTATTGCCGGCTTCCCTCGCCGCTATTACGCCTGGACTGGCTTCGACACGTTTAGCCAGTTTGCCGACCTGAACAAATTCATTTCGGTAGCCGCCATCGTGGCCTTTATCGGTCAGTTCATCTTCATCTTCAATTTCTTCTACAGCATCTGGCGCGGCCGTCGCGCCACCGAGAACCCTTGGAACTCGACGACGCTGGAGTGGACGACGCCGGTAGTTCCCGGCCACGGCAACTGGCCCGGCGACATCCCCGCCGTACACCGCTGGCCTTACGACTACAGCAAGCCCGGTGCCGAGGAAGATTTCATTCCGCAAACCGTGCCTTACTC
>NZ_JBAWDL010000324.1:0-2064 GCF_049590715.1 Flavobacterium sp. | reverse complement strand
TCTAAGAATCCGTCTTGTTGCAGGTAAATCCCCAATTCTTCTGATTTTGGGAAATACATATTACCCGCCACTTTTTTCCATTCCTGCAATTCAGCATCCGATAATTTTACTTTTTCGATGATGCGTTTGTGGTCTTTTGGAAACTCTAAGGAAACTTTTTGAATTTGTTCGTTGGCAAAATCAATACACCATTTGGCAATATAATTCGTGTAAAAATTATTGTTGATGTTGTTTTCGTATTCGTTTGGCCCTGTAACGCCTAAAATCACATATTGATTTTTTTGAGTCGAGAAACTGGCTCTTTGGTGCCAAAAACGAGCAATTCCAATCAATACTTCTAGTCCTTTTTCAGGAATATACGAGTAATCACCTGTAAAACGGTAGTAGTTATAAATGGCAAAAGCAATCGCACCGTTACGGTGAATTTCTTCATGGGTGATTTCCCATTCGTTATGGCATTCTTCACCATTCATAGTAACCATTGGGTACAAAGCCGCTCCGTTTTTAAAACCTAAATTTTGCTCGGCATTTTCAATGGCTTTGTCTAACTGATTGTAACGGTAGGTCAATAAATTTCGAGCCACCTGTTGGTCTTTCGTCGCCATGTAAAACGGAATACAGTAAGCTTCAGTGTCCCAATAGGTAGAGCCACCATATTTTTCGCCTGTAAATCCTTTTGGACCAATGTTTAAACGACTGTCTTTTCCTAAATAGGTTTGGTTTAATTGAAAAATATTAAAACGAATTCCTTGTTGCGCTTTTACGTCACCATCAATTGTAATATCTGACATTTCCCAAATCTTAGCCCAAGCGTCAATTTGGTTTTGTAATAATTGGTTATAACCAATAGTCAAAGCATTGTTAATCGCTTTTTCAGCAGCGTCTTGAGTATTTTCGTGGTTCAAGGAAACGGTATAGCCCCCTATCTTTTGAATCGCTGATTTTTTGCCTTGAGCAACAGTCACTTCGAATCTAAACTGAATTTTGTCAATCGTTTTGGCTGTGGCCAATGGCGTTAAATTCAAATTCTGGTCATTCTCTAAAATGCTATTTTGCATAAAAGTAGTAACCTTGAAATGGGTTTTAAAAGTTTGTGCCGTTATAAAAGCTTGATTGTCTTTTTCATTTTTGTCTAATGGTTCCCAGAACTTTTCATCCCAGTTCGCATCTTCGTTGGTAACGCCGGCATCTACATAAGGTTTGTAAATAATTTTAGCTTCCTTATTCAAAGGGGTAATTTCATAATTAATAACACCTACTTCGTCTAAGTTTATCGAAAGGAAGCGGCGAATATTCACGACAACTTCTGTTCCGTTTTGTAAAGTTGCTTGAAAAGAACGGTTATACCAACCTTCTTTCATGTTCAATTCACGACGATAGTTGTTTACTTTGATGCAGTGGTTCAAGTCGAAAACTTCACCGTTGATCTCAATATCGATACCAATCCAATTTGGGGCATTCAATACTTTGGCAAAATATTTTGGATAACCATTTTTCCACCAACCTACTTTGGTTTTGTCGGGATAATAGATACCTGCGATATAGCTTCCTTGAAAAGATTCTCCTGAATAGTGTTCTTCAAAATTAGCACGCTGTCCCATTGCGCCATTTCCAATACTAAATAAACTTTCGGATGATTTCACTCTTTCAGCATCAAATCCTTCTTCTATGATAGACCAACTGTCAGGTTTTATATAATCTTGATTCATGGTATCGTATTTTGAGGTTTTCAGTAGATTTAATTTATCTACTTCTTAATCGATTTTTTTATTAATTAAATTGTCTATAAAGCGTGTCTCAATATGGGTAAAATCTTGAAAAACATAACGTGCTTCATGCAATGTTTTTTCTTCTCCAATGCCTACGCTAATCATTTTTCCAATATTAGCTGCCTGAATTCCTGCAATCGAATCTTCAAAAACAATGGATTGTTCAGGCGCCATGCCTAGGTTTTTGGCGGCAATCAAGAAAACTTCTGGGTCAGGTTTAGCGTTACTAACATCATTTCCGTCAACAATAGCATCAAAATAGGAGAGGATGCCTGTTTTTTCAAGTATCGGTCTC
>NZ_JBAWDL010000323.1:0-19004 GCF_049590715.1 Flavobacterium sp. | reverse complement strand
GCTATTTAATTCTAAATCTTCTTTACTGTCTGGTACACCATGCCAAGGAAACGTTTCTTGATCCAGCCAAATTGAAATTGGTTTGGTGGCTACATATCCATTTTTAAAACCTTTCGATTTTGCCCATTCATCAATTTTTTCTTTAGAGGCTTCTGTAAAAAGTTTCCCATCGATAAAGTACTTAATACCGTTTTCATTCCATTCTACTCCATAGGTATGAAAAGCATCTGCTACTCTAAAATCTAAAATATGATGTTCAGTATACACACTATTATTCCCTTTTAGAGTCCAATCATGAATAGACCACCACAATTCCTTGTCAAGCTTTAGTTTATTTTCCTGTCTGTGGTCACCAAAGTGTTCAAACATATCCAACTCTAATCCTTGACCCATTGCCCAAAAAGCACTGGTTATTTCAGCATCAGCAGCTTTACTTTTGATTTCCATATAACCATATTGGAAAAATTTTCGCCCAATCAAACAAGCGGTTGTTAAATTTTCAAATTTACTTTGGGTATTATTATTCCCCCATGGTTTATCTAGTTTATCACTAAAAGGAAAATCAGGCTCCCAACGTGTTTCTAAAATTAATTTCCCGTCTTCCAGTCTATAATTCTTTCCTGAAAATTGTGAAGGAGCTCGTCCTATCCAAACATTTTTATTTGGTAAATCAGGATGTTTATATACAGGCTTTCCATTTTCAAATTTCCCCACAACATACCATCTATCTTCATTTAAAGTTGATCCGTCAAACTCATCACTAACCTCCGTATTCAATACCCATTTCCCTAGATTATTAGGATCCGAAAGCGGAAGAACAGTTTTAGCCTTTTGTGCAGTTGACTGAAGCAAAGGCAAAAGCGCACAAAAAATAAAAATCCTTTTTTTCATTTTTTTTACTTAATTTATTCTTTTACCTCCATAAACTCAACTGGAGAACCGTTGTGCACAATAAAAGCAACACGAACCCCTTCCCCTGGAGAAAAAGTAGGTACTAAAATTTCTTTACCTTCCAGCGCCTCTTCCATATTATCAACCAAATAAGCTACATGAGGAATTGTACGCATCATCTCAGGCATCGGGCTATCAGCATCAAACTTTACCCATTCAATACCATATTCATCTTTTGCAAAATCAGTAAAATGTATTTTTCCTGGCTCATAAAAACCATCCCAATTTTTTTCTTCTGTAGTTGGTATTCCAATGTGACTAAATGGATATTTCATAACGTTTATTTATTTTAGATTATCAATATTTTTTTTATTTTGAGCGCAAGGATTGCAAAACTATTTTTTGATTTTTTTATGAATATTTTATCCCATAAATAAGAAATTGGTGTTGTACTATTATTTTTTAATACCATATTACAATTCGCACTAATTGAAGCATATCGTTCAATAATTCTCACTATGAAATATGATAAAATTCACAATTAATAAAAAAAAAGAACTTTTACACCATTACAATAAACAAAGTAACCAAATACATTTCAAAATAAATTAATAAATTTTACCCTCTACTAAATCAATTTTATCTTTCAAGAAAAATCATCTTAATCAACTTCGGTAAAACAAAAAAACTGCAAGAATTATCCTTTAGAATATATTCATTACAGTTTTTATTATATATTTTTATAAAACTCAGCTTAATCCAGCTTGAATGCTTTATCGTAATTAGGCATATTAGTATTAAACCACATTTCTTCCCCTTTTTTATTATCAAACCAAAGTGGTGTAACATGAGATTCACTCCATTTTTTGGTTTCATCCACCATTTCCTTGAGTATTTTAGGGAATTTACCACTTAAATCCTTAGTTTCACTTGGATCATTTTTAGCATCAAATAACTTCCATTTACTATTAGGCCCTGCTTTTACAATTTTATAATTTTCTTTTCTTGCTCCAACATCAGAAAAACCAAAACGATAACGCACAGCATATATCATATCGTCTTTATGAGTGTTCTTTCCATCCAAAAAATTGGACCAGATATCTTTTCCATCCAATTTCTTCCCTTCAGGAATAGTTGCTCCTGCTAATTTTACAAAAGTTGGATATAAATCAATAGCAGAAACTACATAATCAAATCGTTTTCCTGCTGGAACTTTATTTGGCCAATGAAAGAACATTGGAACCCTAAATCCTCCTTCATATGTATCTCCTTTAGTACCTTTTAGTGGGAAATTATTAGCTCCATGTTCAATATTCCCCCCATTATCACTCAAAAAAACAATAAGCGTATTCTCAAACTGTTTGGTTTCTTTCAGTTTATTCACGATTTGCCCTACACCCCTATCGACAGCATACACCATCGCTGCATAAGTTCTTCTATCTTTATCTTGGATGTGTTCAAAAACTTTCAAATCCTCTTCTTTAGCCTCTAACGGCACATGAGGAGCATTGTACGCTAGATACATAAAGAATGGTTTTTGCTTTTCCTTAGCTTCTTTAATCACACGAACAGCCTCTCTTGAAAGCGCATCAGTTATATACTCCTTTTCATCCACCTCTTCTTTATTATGCGTTAAAGGTTTTAAATAAGCATAAATATTTTTGTTGCCATTTTTAATTTGAGCATCATATTTTACTTTAAAATCTTCAGGAAAATAATCATGCCCTCCTCCAAGAAAACCATAAAAATCATCAAAACCCCTGTTATTTGGATGAAATTGTTCTCCGTAACCTAAATGCCATTTCCCAATAGCACTAGTATAATATCCTGCTTGTTGCAATGCATTACTAAAGAATGTTTCTTCAACTGGAACACCATCTTTCATATTCATCCCCATATCAGGAAGATTGTATGGAGCCCCAAATTCATGAGGATACCTTCCTGTCATCAATGCCGCTCTACTAGGCCCACAAAAAGGATGAGCCACATAAGCGGAGGAAAAAATAGTCCCGTCATGAGCTAATTTATCTAATTCAGGCGTAATAATATCCTTAGAACCATTAAATCCCACATCAGAATATCCCAAGTCATCACACAATATTACCAAAATATTTGGCTTTGACACTTGAGCCAATATAGGCATGGTTGAAATTAAAAACAGACTCACTAAAGCCAACTTGGTTTGATTTACTCGTATTTTCATTTTTATTTATAATAGGTAATTACATATTTTTCTTTACTGACCCCCCACCAAAGCCTTATTTAAAACAATACCATACAGTATTAATGATCCAAAATTTGGGATTAAACAAGGAGCAGCCACACAAACTAAACACTTTAATCTCAATAAAAAGAAATGTTTTTTACCTTATTTCAAAACGATTTTACCTTTATACAATTTAAGCTTAGTATTTTTCAAAAAGAAAACACTAAGCTTAAATCATTTAAAGAAAATAAGCAAAACAAATACGTTTATTACTTATAAGAATGCTTTATACTTTAATCACTTTTTCAACTGATATTTTATCATCAGCTCTTATTCTTAATAAATAATTCCCCGTAGGTAAATTAGAAACATCAATACGCGGTTTGTCTTTATTGGTACCCTGAATTTTTTTAATAACTTTACCTGACATTGATAAAATTTCGAGTTCTAATTTATTTATGGGTTGATCGAAATTCAAATTCAAATAATCCATAGCGGGATTAGGATACATTTTATAATTAGATTTTCTCATGTTATTAATCCCTAAAATTAACTCTGAACTTTCAAACAATCTATCATAACCAGGCAATGTTCCATCATTCCATAAGGCTAAATGAGGATGTCCTGTTGGTCCCGAAGGTCCATCATCACCATCATTATCATACCAAGCTGGTTTTACATTTTTGAAATCTTTTACCCATGCCACAGACTGATCTAATAATTTTTGAATAATTACCTCAGCATTTGGCTCTGTTTTTCTAACATCAGTTGTTTCACCTGGATCTGTAACTATGTTAAATAATTTCCATTTTCCATTACCCCCTGTTTTAACGATCTTCCAAGGATACGACATCACTGCACCGTTTTCAAATCCTAATTGAGGTCTCATTATATACAAAGCACCGCCATCAGGTCTCGCGTCAGTGCCAGCGAGCAGATTTGGCATAATGTCTTTACCGTCAATGATCTTTGTGGATGGCACTATTCCGCCAGCTAAATTCACAATTGTAGGGTATAAATCCAATGAACTTATTTGAAAGTCATAGGTAACAGGTGTAGTGATCTGTGCTGGCCAATGAACAAAAAAGGGCACTTTATGACCACCTTCAAGTACACTTCCTTTTAAGGCGTCAAGAGGGAAATTTACCGCTCCTTTGCTATAGGTATACCCTCCGTTATCACTTAGAAATATAATCACAGTATTATTAAAAACAGCCATGTCCTTTTTTAACTCAGTCACTAATCTCCCTACATTGGAATCTAAATTAGCAACCATTGTAGCATACGTAACACGTGCAGAAACAAACTTCTCAATTAAAGCTGCTTTTTTAACCGGATCTGTTTCTTTTGTGACAGGAGTGGATTCTGTAATATAGGTACTAGTTCTTACTAAGTTTTCAAAGTTGGGATTCGCATCTTTAAATGCTTGAATTTCGGCAGCAGGAGCTTGTAATGGCGTATGAGGCGCATTGTAAGCGAGATAAATCATAAAAGGATTAGTATCGGATTTTTTAGCTGCGATATACTGAATAGCATCAGTAGTAAGTACATCCGTCAAATAGTCATCTAGTCCAAATTCTTTTCGATCAACATAACTTCTATTTCTTTGTAATGGATCAGAATATTCATTTGTAATGGTTCCTTTTGGAATATTATAGGTAGCAGGATTATTGTACTCTGAACTAGAGGTATTGTATTTATACCAAATATTATCATACTCCCTTCTTGTGTAATCTTTACCTCCACCAAGAAAACCAAAAAAATAATCAAAACCTCTATCTAAAGGTTGATAAGAACCTTCAGCAAATCCTAGATGCCATTTTCCAAATGCAGCAGTATTGTAACCCGCTTCTTTTACTAATTTAGAAAAATAAGTCTCATTAGTTGGGATTCCCAAAGGAGATGTAATATCATTAGGTAAATTATACTGTGCTCCTATTCGATGTGGATACATCCCTGTTAACAAAGCCGCTCTACTAGGTCCACAAAAAGGATGGGCTACGTGAGCATTTTTACAAATAATTCCATTATTAGCCAACGCATCAATATTAGGAGTTGGTATTATTCCTCTATCTGCTGGAAAAGCATCAGTGTTTGTTGCACGATTAAAACCAACATCAGCATACCCTAAATCATCAGCTAAAATCACTATAACATTCGGTTTTGTCGCTTTAGCTTGACTTACCTTATTAGTTTTATTTTGGGCAAAATTCACCAATGGAACTAGCATACAGATTGCTAGACAAATTTGTACATTTTTTTTCATTTTTTTTTGGTTTAAAAAAGAGTTGAAGCAAACAAATACTTCGTTTTTAATTAGTTAAGAAGTTTTTTTTACAAAAAAACTAAAACATTCCATACAAAACAAACATAAAAAAATCCTGTATTGCTACTCAAAATTATCCTTTAATAACTGAATATTATCAAATTGTTATTTTGCTTATATAAAAAAAGACAAATGAAATAAAATCATTTGTCTTTTTTTATATAACCGAATATTATTAATTAAAAATACGAATCTTAGCTATTATTCAATACCTTAAAAAGACACAACCCTACAAAAGTCATGTTCATTTTTTTAGGAATCCACAATTCAACTAAAACCTTTTCTGAGAAAAAAAAACTCCTAATATAAGTACTTAATTAATTTTTTAAATTACATAGTAAACTTATAATTTTTAGGGGTACTTCCCATAATGTGTTTAAACTGTTTGTTGAAATTTGTTATAGATTTATACCCTACCATATGACTTACCTCTGAAATTGGCAAATTCTCTTGAACCAATAAACGAGATGCATTACGTATACGTACTTCATTCAAAAATTCAGTAAATGATTTATTAGTCATCTTCTTAAAAAAACGACAAAATGAATTGGTCGTCATACAGGCAATATCAGCTACATGATTCAAACTGATATAATTAGCATAATTATCTGATATATATTTTATCACTGTATCCAAACGACCTGAATCATCTGTAGCTAACTGACTCATATCAGAAGAAGAGAGAACCTCTTTTTCATCAGACAAAGATAATTTATGCAACAAACTCAATAATTTTATTGACTGTTCTGGAGGTGATAAATCAACTATTTCAATCAAATCACTATGAAGATCATCACTTAATTTTTTCCCAAATGAAACCCCAAATTTAGACTGTTCCAACATATTGTTTATAGCTGAGAATTCTGGATTACCAAAAGTGCCTTCTCCTAAAAAATTTTTTGTGAATTTTAAAATAATTGTTTTTACATGAGCCTCTTCATCCTCGTCATAATAAGAAGGATCATTACGCCAAAGATGGGGTAAAAATGGCCCAACTAGAACCAAATCACCAGGTAAAAAATGAGAAACATTATCACCAACAAAACGCATACCACTGCTTTCTGAAATATACAATAATTCATATTGTGAATGATAATGCCAAAATGAATCCTTACAAGGCACTAAAGCCGCACGAATATTCAATCGGGCGTTCACAAAACTTTCGGCATTTTTTAAAACTAATTTCATAAATACGCGGGTAATATTTTGTTAGTGTGATATTGAACTCTTCTAAATTAGTAGCAAAAATTATTCCAAAAATAAAAACATAACATTCAAATAATCTATTTGATAAGAATTTTACATCTAGAGTTCCAAAGATAAAGACTTTATGGTGTATAATCAATACAAAAGTACAAAATTGAATGCGTTTTTAACTTTAATATCTGTTAAAAAAAACAGATATGATAATTTTAAAAGCAAAACATTAAGAATAGCTTCACGAAAAAGGTTGTATAAAACAAGAGGCTACTCCACTGATTAAGCGGAATAGCCTCTAAAACTAACTACAAAAAATCTTAAATTATATATTCTTAAATTATTATTACTTGGTATACCTATAGATAATTAAAAGTAATATTCTATATACCGCTATAGAGATGCATTAGAAAAAGAATTAAAATACAGTGTTAATTACCCTTATCTATCAAATCCATATAACAATATTAAAACATATATATTTATCTTTTAATTATAAACTTCCTTTTCCGAAATTTTAATTGGATATACAACAGGTATAGCAGATGCAACAGAAAGTGTACCCGAACCAGTTCCTTTAACAGCTGAAATTGTATATTCAACGGATACACCATTATTTACTTTGGAGAATCTAATTTCATAATTTGTTTCTGAAGAAGTATCTACATAATTTGTTATTGCATAACTAGTCGCATTTACACTAGAGCTATACTCAACAAGCAACGGTTTTTTTCTGTAAACATTTATTGATACTGGACCACCTTTAGAAACAATATCTGTACCCGTATTTATTAATGTATAAACTGGCACTAATTCAATCTCAGATTGTTTAAAATTGCTTTCTTCCTCACAACTAAACATTATCAAAACTAGAGTAATTAGTCCTAAAAATTTTATTAAATTTTTCATCTTTTCTTAATTTTATTTACTTTTAAGAGCTATAAAAGCATCTTGATTATTAGAATATTATGGCCTAGTTTCTACTGCTTGAAATGCCCAATTATCAAAAAACACTAATTGTGCTCCTGTAACACCAGCATTATCACCTGCTTTAAAACTCAATCCCATTCTATATCCACTCTCTATCTTAGGGACGGTAATAGTTTTAAATACTTGAACCCATTCTCCTTTAACTAGACTTTCAATATTCCACGAATATGTTGAAGTAATAGGATTACCAAATTCAGTTGTAAAGCTTTTTAAGGTTGTGGCTGGATCAATATATATCCAATATGACATTCTGTAAGTCCCTGCTGGGATTGCAGTAGGGTTACCTAACCCAAAACTAAATAGACTAACATTTGGAGTTACATTCCCTGCTGCTGTTTTATATTGCATACTTGCAGTACCATTTTGTTGTCTAGTAGTAATACGTTCCCATACCAAGCTACCTGCTTCTGGCCCATTAGCAGGACCTACATAATAATCAGTGGCTAATGCTCTATTTTTATCTGTAATACTCTGTTCAAAATCAGAATGACCATTGTTAGGCAAAATATTAACACCATAATACATATTTACAGCTTCAGGTCCAAAAGCTTGTAACGTTCTACTATCGGCAGACATAATATCGCCTAATCCATTATATGAAACTGTAATTTCGTCAGAATTATAAATAGGAGCGGATAAAACCAACTCTATAAAAATTTTATCAGAATTTTTAACACGAGCTATTTGTACGGGAATATTTTGATTAAACCCTTTAGCAATATTTTTTACATTCACAGTAAAATTTCCTTCTTTACCTATAAAATCTTGCACCTCTCCATTTACCCTAAAAGAAATAGTTTTGGTAGCATCTTCAGTTAAAGCCCCATCATATACGAATGGCAATGATGACTTAACAACTCTTATTTTTAATGGAATAATTTTCTCAACCGAAGCAACTGGTAATCCATTACCTCTTGTTGACCTTAAAGTACCCGCATTAAAAGTCCCTAGTTTATAATACTTAACTTCTACAATTTTTTTTCCACTTGTTTCACCAGGAACAGCATCTGGAGTTAACCAAACCCCACCATTTGGTCTCCCAACGGTTGTAATATCTTCATACGTAAGTGGTGACGCTGCCTCAACTTCAATAACTGGCCAAGAAGCAGAATTAGCTAAAGATGTTTTGTCTTCTGCTTTCACATTCAACACCTCATTACCCCCTTTAAGTACTCTAAGAGCAGGTTTTATATACCCATAAACATCATACACAAAAGTAGTATCTATTACCCATAAATCTCCTTGTTTTACAGACTTAAGTTCTTTTACTATTGGAGTCCCAACAGACCCTAAGTTATATTTATAACTCACATAACTTTTGAACTTATTTAACAAACGTACTTTATTAATACCATCCTTTCTAAATAATACAAAAGCTTTTGGATCATTAGATATAATTCCAGCTTCGTTATCAATAAATTTTGGCAAAGAATCTGTTAAATTAAAACCAGTTTTTAAGAAACTATTTCCCTCTTCTAAAATCCATTCATGACTTTCAGCGCCAATTGACAAATCAAAAAAAGCGATATGAGTATCTATGTTTATATTATTTGCATTTTCTCTAAAATTTGTAACAAATGACACATCCGAAAGTTCATCAGGTGCCGTATAATCTAAATATTCGCTTTGTGAGCAACTACATAATGAAAGCAACACAAGGAATAACGATATTAAATTTATTTTTTTCATAATAATTTTATTTTTAATTATTAATATATGGATTTGATGTTACTTCTACTGATGGTATTGGATACTGACCATGCTTAGACTCATTATAATTTAGATAAGAAGTGTCATACTCATAATCTACTGTAATAAAATTATTAGCAGGTTTTACAGATACCAAATAAGGGTTATTATTCTTAGTTTTTGGCTTACCTTCATTATCAATATAATTATAAGTTGTTGGAGCGTAATAAATTTCCTTCGAAAGCTCCTCTAACCTATTTTTAAATCCATAATTATCAGATTTTTTCCATCTTTGAAAATCTAATGTACGAATCATGTGTCCTTCAATAGACATTTCTAATGGCTTCTCAACACGCATTAAGTGTTGCATTAAAACATTAGCATCAGTGTAGGGCAGATTATTAGCATTTACATCAACGTAATCATGTTGTGTATCACCGTTGCTAGGACCTAATAATTTCAATCCCCAACGTTTACGGATTTCGTTAATATAATAAAGCGCTCCATCAACTCCCGTTATACTACCAGTCTTTATTTTACACTCAGCTTGCATCAAATATACATCAGCTAATCTATTAAGTGTTACATTTTTACTAGAGTAAGTCGCTCCTCCAAAAATATCACCTTCATTAGCTACTATATCATCATTTGTATACTTTTTCCACCAACCAAATCCCCATGCCGTACCATGAAATCTAGTGAACTCCGTCGTTGGTGCAGTTAAATAATAAATTGTTTGATAATCCTCAACAATAGCCATCATTGAAGAAACTCTAAGTGGAACATTTCGAAGTGTTTTTCTTCCTTGAAAGTCAGTATAATAATTTCTTTCATCTTTTGTATCCATAGGCTCTGTCTTATATGCATAGACCATCCAAGCTGGTGCTACAGGTCCCTTTGTGTTTGATGTTTGTTGGTTTAACCAATTCGTTCCCGAATCCCCATCCCAAGGTTGTAGATCAGGTCGAACGTTTTTAAAATTAATTTCCAAAATGGATTCCTGATTAAATTCACCCGCAGTGGTAAATAGCTTTGTTCTATCATATTCCAAAGCATATCCATGATTTTTAATCACATCATTAAAATAAGGCATAGCCTCAGCATATTTTAATTCTTGTAAATAAGTTGTACCTAAAATTGTTGCCGCTGCTCCAGAAGTAACTCTACTTAAATCATTCGGAACATATTGACCTTTTTTCTTTAAATTTTCATAAGCAAATTTTAAGTCATTACGTACAAAAGTTAACACTTCAGATGCAGATGACAATGGCATATAGACTTCGCTTAGTAATTCAGGAACCGCATCTCTAATAATAATACTTCCATTATTAAAAGCTGAATACAAATAGTAATGAAACAATCCTCTAAAGAACCTAGCTTGCGCCATTTGAGAAGTCCATTCTGCTTGATCACTATCTTTAAGAGTCGGTTTTATCCTATTAAGAGCCTCAATAACTTGGTTTGCTCTAAAGATTCCAATGTAATTTGTTTGCCACATACTTGCAATCTCACTACTGCTAGAATTATAGGTATGCAAATAAAAATCTTCTGTATTATTCGCATTAGGTCTCCCATACCCTGGGTATCCCATATCAGATCTTAAAATTTCAGGAATTACATTTATAAGACCGGGTTTATGCATGGTTTGATAAACAGCATTTAAACCTTGAGAAGTATCCGATAGATCTTTCCAAAATTCACTTTTAGGTATAATATTAGGATTATTCTCACTCAAAAAATCATTAGTATCACAAGAAGTAAACCCTCCTAAGACAATGATTATTATAGCATATATTAAAATTATTTTTTTCATAACGATATATGTTTATTTTGTTTTTAATTAAAAAGCTAAGTTCACACCTAACATGTACTGAATTGATATTGGTCCTGTTTCTTTATCCAGTCCTTTACCAGCAACACCACCACCAATTTCTGGGTTATAACCAGAATATTTAGTAAATGTAAAAGGGTTTTGTACTCTAGTATAAAATCTAAGTCTATTTAAGCCCCATTTTTCTGTAGTCTTTTTAGGAATACTGTATCCTAATGAAATTTGTCTGATACGTAAATAAGAACCATCTTCTAACCATAAATCACTATATCCTGTATAGTTTCGATGTCTTCTGATATCATTTCTAAAGGTAGGTATTGGCGATACTGGATTAGCATCAGACCATTGATAAATTTGATCTTTATGACGTCCAAATCCATAAGCCCATGCATCAAATCCATTCATAACTTCTTGCCCTAAAGCAGCATATAAATTCATTGAAAAATCAAAACTTTTCCAGTTAGTATTTAATGTGTAACCTATTTCATACTTTGGCAAACCGCTTCCACTATACACCCTATCTTTATCGTCTAAAATATTATTTCCATCTTGGTCAATAAACCTAGTATCACCTAGTCTTGCATTGTTATCAATTTTTTGATATTCAGCTAATTTTTCCTCAGTATCAATAATACCGTTTGTTCTCCATAAATAAAAAGCTCCTGCCTCATGACCAACAGCTAATGCTGTTATTCTTGATTGATCTGGTGCTCTAGAAACTAAACCATAATCATCAGTAAATAAAAATTCAGTATCTTGATTAATTTTTGTTATCACATTTGTATTTGTAGAAAAGGTACCATTCATATTATAATTAAATTTACCAATTCTACCTCTAAATCCAACGGCTAATTCATACCCCTGATTTGTCATATTACCTGCATTTAATACAACTCTAGCATTATTAACAGCACCTCCTGATGGTGGAACATATACTGGAAACAACATGTCTTTCTTGTCTGAATCATAACGCTCCGCTGTTACAGTAAGTCTGTTTTTAAAGAAAGCTAAATCTATACCAATATTAGACTGTGTCGTAGACTCCCAACTTAAAAGAGGGTTAGCATAATTTTGCTGAATTGTACCATAAAGAACACTTCCTGATGAGTTTATATAATTAATATTAGGTAGTACACCGAACTGAGCGGCATAAGATTGCGCTCTATCAACTCCAACAGTACCTTGTGATAAACGTAACTTAAAATTATTAACAGTATTTTTCATAGAAGACCAAAATTTCTCATCCGAAATATTCCAAGCAAATGCCGCTGATGGAAATACTGCCCAGTTTTTATCTGTAGGAAACTTTGAAGAACCATCTCTTCTAATACTTGAACTTAAAACATAACGACCTTTATAATCATACTGCAATCTTCCTATCATACCAATTCTTGTATCAGTATAATCAAAACCAGAACTTACACTTTGAGTTCCTACTGCCAAATCAAGTACTTGCCCATTAGGATCTATAGCACCATTTCTTCTAGCACTAAAAGCTTCACTTTGATTCTTTTCTCCTGTACCAAAGAGGGTTAATGTTAAATTATGATCATCATTAATTTTAGTAGCATACGTTAGACCAAACTCTCCTAATAAATTATTTGTAAAGCGGGTTCTATTTTCCACATAACTTTGTTCTGGAACGCTTAGCAAAGCACCTGTTCTAGAATTTTTAATTTCTTGATAAGGTCTAACTGTCTTTCCAATTTCATTAGCACTAGAAAACCCAATATTACTACTAAATTGTATCTCTTTATTTAATTTATAATTCAAGTTTACCGATGCATTTGCTCTAGTAGTTTTCAATATATTTGTAGTTCTTAAACTCTCTAAAACCCATCCTAATCTTAAAACATTATCACCATCTTGACCTAACTCATCAAAAGAATCCAGTCTGATTCCATTTTGAGTTGGTCTATATACAACTGCTTGAGACAATAGGAAATTTTGAGGAATATCTCTTTTATCAGTATTCAAACCAACGCTAGTTTGTATTCTCAATTTATTTTTTTCATAAACTGTATTCGCTCTAACATTAAAACGATTATACCCAGAGTTGATTTGTAAACCTTCTTCGTTATACAACCCAAGACTTACATTATATGTAATTTCTTTAGAACCTCCAGAAATATTAGCATCATAATTTTGAGTTGGTGTATTTTCTCTAAATATCAATTTATTTAAATCTGTTTCATTTTGAAAAGAGATTGGATTTTGAAAAATATCCAACCCTACTTGATTATCATAAATACCATTTACTGTTCTTTGTGTAACAATATCAAAATAAGTTTGTTCAACTGAATTCATTAAAGGCACTGCAGCTTTTCTACTATTTATAGAATAACTACCATTCACTCTAACTTGAAGTGTTCCAGCTTTTCCTTGTTTTGTTGTAATAAGTATAACTCCTGTAGCTCCACGAACACCATAAATAGCTGTAGAAGCAGCATCTTTTAAAATGTTTATAGTTTCAATATCGGAAGGTGGAATTCTTGGATCTCCGTTTTGAACAATACCATCTACAACATAAAGTGGTGTATTATCTTGCAAAGAGGTAATACCTCTAATAAGAATCTCTGATGCTCCCCCAGGAGTAGAAGAAGAAACCACATTCACTCCTGAAACTTGTCCTTGAATTGCAGAACCTAAATCTGGTGTAACTATACTTTCTAAATCTTCAGCTTTAAGTTGCGATACAGCTCCTGTAATCTCTTTTTTCTTAACAGCGCCATAACCAATCACTACTACTTCATCCAGATTTTGAGTTGATGGATTTAATTTTACATTTACAACTCCTCCTTTAACATTAACATTCTTAGTAGTCATTCCAAGATAACTAAAAACAAGTAAATCTCCATCCTTAGCTTTAATAGTGTATTTACCATCAAAATCAGTTGCTGTCCCTTTTGACTGACCTTTAACTATAACAGTTACTCCAGGAATTGGCATACCATCATCCGACCCCAAAACAGTTCCTTGAACCACACCTACTTGTGCCTGGACACTAACGCTAAAAAATAATGCTAGTAGTGTAAGAAACAAAAAACGTCCTAATCCATTTTTTTGTTTATCAATTTTTCTAATTCTCATTTGGTTAATTTTAGTTTATTTTTAATTCTATTACTTTAAAAAAATTTAATTTTTAAAATCTCAAAAGTGTCTTCAACCTTAGTTTAAAAAACACTTACATTAATACTGTTTAAAAACAGTTGATTACATAATTCTTTACCCATAGCTTATTAATTTTTTAAAAAGGTTATACATTCTATTGTTTTAGTTTAGTTTAAAATTCATATTAATTTAGAATCAGTTTATTACTAGATAAAATACACTTATTCTATCACTCTTTCTATAAACTCATTATTTGAAAACAAAAAAAAGACCAGTATCAAACAACAAAAAAAAGTTAGATATTACCATTTTACTTATTAATACTCTCTTTTTTTAATAAATTTAAAAAAAAATTGATTAATTATTACAATGTTCCCAAAAATAAGTCAGAATCAATAAACAAAATAAGCGAAATACTAAGTATGGTTATTTACTAAAATTACCCTCTACTAGCACTTTTTTACCTTTTACACAAAAAATAACTATTTTTTAACGCAAACTAGAAAACAATTCACACATCCTTTTTCTTTAAAAACACATACTAATTAAAAACAGCTAACGATACAACAACAAAAGGCAACCTAGAATAGGTTGCCTTTACATATAATTAAAACGTACGACTATAACGTTAAGCCCTTTTCTACTAATTCAGACTTACTTGAAAACTACCTTTTTTAACCTTCCCGTCTTTGAAAGTTATTTGGTATCCAAAACCTGGGATTTCCAATCCTTCTTTCGTTTTTTGTTTTACAGGACCTAAATTCGCAATAACCTCAGTTCCTGAAGCGAATTTTGATTTTTGTAAATTAAAATCTGGGCTTAAATACTCATGCGATTTTAATTCTGCGAAGAATGTTTCACGATTTACAGGGCTAACCACTTGATTTGCCATCTTAATCATCCCTTTCATCCCATCAAACTCATAAGGAGAAAAGAATATCGTTGATCCCACTCCAAAAAGCATATTACGCAATGACTTAACTGCAAAATCTCCATTTTCAGAAATTTGATTATCAGGATCTTGAATTTTTCCAAAGACCGCAATTGCATCATGAAATACCAAATTAAACAAAGGTGCTCTATGTGATATTTGAGACAAATTTGAATTCAAATAGGTCATTCCCTCAAACATATCAAAATACGGAATGTATTGTTGTTGTCCGTGCTCTGTACCGTTCACTAGGTTTTTAGAATCAAGGTATTTAGCTAAATTAAAATACCCTGTATTGTCTTCATCTGCAAAATAAGAAAATGAAATATCCGTAATATCAGCTTCAAGACCTAGCGCTGTAATTTCTTTGTCTAGATTTTTTTGAGCCAACCCTAATTGTTTGTTCTGATCAATATTTGCCCAACGACTTCCTGTATTTTTTAGCTTACCCGAAGCATCTTTGGCAAACAATCCGGTATCAAACTTTGGATCATTCTCCAAAGTTGCTGAATACGCATGATACGAAGAATACAAATAACCATACTCTTTAGTCAAATCAACAGCTTCTTTTAATTTAGAAACACCTCCTAAAGCCTCACTAATAGGCCAACAATTGGGAACAAAATTTGAAAAAGTTCCCCAAGCATGGAAGAAAGCATTGTCTACTTTTAATTCATCATGAGTTGTTTTGATCATATTTTTTAGCTGTTCAAAAGTAAAAGCCATTCCAGGCATATTTACATAATGTGGATACCCTCCGTACACGCCCATATATACGGCACCTGCCAGCTTTTTAACATCTGGGTCCCTTTTGGCTTTATCTTCTAAGGATACAAAATACCCTCTTTTGATAGCTTCTTTACGGTAAACCTTAGCCATATCAACATAATTTCCATTGGGAATAAATTGATAACTAATTATTTTTGTTTGTTTGTCTTTTTTTAGGTTCCAAATAGGATCTAAAAATGCAATTCGCTTGTTAGGCGACATTTTCCCTTCTGGATTGAATAAATACTGTCCGTTGTTGTTGATATTATAAAACATCTTTGGTCTTGATGCTTCGTCAACGATACCTATAACTGCTGATTTCTCGTTGTATGTTCCCCACCAAGGCATCGATAATCCCGAAGCATTAAACAAATCCAATGTACCTGTTGATTTAACAACATAAGTAGCATCATCCCACATACAAAAAGATCCACCATTCATTGGAAAAATATACGATGGACAAATAACACCTTGTTTTTGAGGAATAACTGCTGCCCCCATATCGACATCGGTTTCCAAGCTAAAAGCTCTTGAAGGATATCTTAAATCAGCTAGTTTGAACTTTCCACTTGTAACCGAAAGTACTTCAACATCTAACTTTCCTTCGTTTGCATTTAATCGTAATTCTGTTTGCAAACTCACCCCATCAGCAACTACATTGTTTTCAAAAACAGGATTCATAAAATCAATTGCAATAACCGAATTGCTTTTTCTAGTTACTGTCACAGTTTTACTTTTAGATATATTTACGGTTTGTGATTTTCCATTAGCATCGTTTAAGGTCAATAGTCCGGCCGCATTTTCCCATGGATCCGATTTCCATAATTGACCTGATGTTTTTTCTAAAACCGAAAAAGTACCTGTTTCATTATCCACAACAACTTTAATTAGTTTGTTCTCTATTTGAACACTCCCAGCTCTTATAACCCCTAAATCAGATTTACCTACTGAGGTAAAACTGGTCAGTAATACAAAACTCAAAAGAAATTGTACGCCTAGAAAAAAATTAGTTTTACTTAGTTTGTTTTTTAGTTCTTTCATATTTATATATCTATAATTTAAAATTTCTTTAACTCACACTCCTAGAAATTCTTTGAGTGACTAACAAAATTAACTGGTTTTATCCTCGTTTCATTCCTTGATTTTACCACAGTATTACTCTACATTACCCCTAAAGAACAGTTTCACTATTCTACAAAAAAAAGACAGCAACAAGGATTCCCTCATTACTGTCTTTTAAATTTAGAATTTGACCTCCCAAACAAGGAAGCGCAATTTCTTAAATACTTATTTTACTGGCTTAACGACTAACTTTCCTTTCAAATCGTTAATAGTAGCAGTCATAGTGATTTTATTGCACTTGTTTCCTATTTGCACCAATGCTGTTGCAATTCCAGCTTCGGCATTTACACCACCGACATTCATCATTTTAGCGTCTCCTAGTATTGAAAAATCAATTTTTCCTTCATAATCAGGAAGTACCGTTCCGTTTTTATCAACTGCGGCGATATATACAAAAACAACATCATTTACTCCTGATTGTACTTTCTTACCACTTTCATCAATCCAAATTTTCAATTCCGAAGCTGTTTCGGGTGTTCTAACCACAGTTTCTGAAACCTTTTTACCGTTGATAAAACCAATCGCTTTTAACTCCCCAGCTTCAAATTTATTTATTTTAAAAGTATAGGAAGGATGGGGTAATTTTGTGGTATTTTTATTTGCGTCTGGTTTTTGTTTTCCAATGCTTTTCCCGTTTAGGAACAGCTCCACTTGATCGCAATTACTAAATACTTTTACATTCAAATCCGATTTTGCATTCCAATAACTGGCTATTTTAAGCACCGCCGCTTCTTCAGGGCTTTTTTGACTTTCGTAGAAATTAAAACCAAATTTTGGCAAACGGAAAATATCCATAATCCCCGAGGTCTCAATGTCATTATGATACCCACGGTTGTAATCGTACATTACCCAATATCCGTCACCAAATGCTGCCGTATTCAAGTTATCATTGTATGATTCTTGCAAGTTATAAGCTTGTTGCAACAAGGCTTGCTCTCCTTCTTTTCTATAATGACGACTGCTTTTTTCCAAACGCATGTCTTTTGGCATTTTATCTTGGTTCAAACCAGCATTGCTCGAATAGTATTCCCAATCTCCATATTCAGAAACAAAATAAGGTTTGGGTTTGGTATCGTGATTTTCGTTCCCATGCATGATGCGGTGCTGTCTAGCTTGGAAATAGATATCGTACACTTCAGGCATCCACCCACAAGAAAACGCCTGATTACCTGGGTATTCCTCATGTACTCTTCTGTTTAATTCTTCCATAAAAGGAATCGGCATTTTGGTTTCATTTAGCGAAACTTCCCAAGAAACTACTGAAGGATGGTTGCGGTCTCTACGAATTAAATTGGTAGCCGAATTGTAGCAAAAGTTTTTAAACGCTTCGTTTTCATTGTAATATTGCCATCCTAAAATAGCATCTACCACAAACAATCCCAACTCATCACAAGCATTCAAAAAAGCAGGTGATTGTGGGTAGTGCGACAAACGGATACAATTGAAACCTGCCTCTTTGATTTTTTTGGCGTCACGGTATTGTGCATTATCAGATAAAGCATAGCCAATAAAAGGATATTCTTGATGGCGATTTACGCCACGCAAATAGGTTTTCACGCCATTAACATACAAATCAGTTCCTCTAAATTCCAACGAACGGATTCCGAAAGAAGTCGTTTCTTTATCTTTTAATTTTCCATCAACCAAAACTTTGGTTTCTAATTGATACAAATTAGGGGTTTCTGGCGTCCACAAATTAGGATTATTGATAACAACTACCGCTTTCATCTCTGCATCCCCTTTCGAAACAATAGTATTTTCAGATTTATTTTCAGAAATTAATTTCCCTTTAAAGTAAATAGAATGAATCAATTCTACCTTTTGTGAACTTGCCAATTCATTAACAATATGCGTTTTAATCGCTACATCAGAACTAGTAGCAGACACATTTGGAAAACTTACAAAAACACCTCCACCCGCAATTTTGTTTGCTAATAAAGGA
>NZ_JBAWDL010000322.1:0-7956 GCF_049590715.1 Flavobacterium sp. | reverse complement strand
TGCATATACCTGCTGGTTATGCGAATGCAATAGTAGCGTTAGAAAAGGATTCTAAATTGCTTTCTTTTTCTACTTTACCCCTGAGTCGAGGAAAAGAGGACGATGTACGCTATCCCGCCGATTATTGGGAAATAACATAAAAAAATAAGGTAAATTAATTAATTATTTAAAATGAAAACTGAAAAAACCTACATACAGGATTTAGTTGTAATAGAGCCTACCGTTTTTGGTGATGAAAGAGGGTATTTTTTTGAATCTTATAGCAAAACAAAATTTGAAAGTTTAGGAATTGCTATTGATTTCGTTCAAGATAATCAGTCTTTTTCTAAAAAGGGAACCTTAAGAGGATTGCATTATCAAAACCCACCTTATGCTCAAACTAAATTAGTTCGTGTTTTAGAAGGTGAAATTATTGATGTTGCAGTAGATTTAAGAAAAGACTCGCCTACATATGGTAAAGCGTTCAGTGTTTTGCTTTCAGCTGAAAATAAAAAACAGTTGTTAGTGCCACAAGGATTTGCGCACGGTTTCTCTGTGATTAGCGAAACGGCTTCGGTTATGTATAAATGCGATCAGTTTTATAATAAAGATTCTGAGGGCGGAATTAAATATGATGATCCATCCTTAAATATAGATTGGGGAATGGATTTAAAGGAGGCTATTGTGTCCGAAAAAGACCAGATTTTACCCTATATTAATAATTGTAATAGTAAATTTTAATGCAAAAAATTCTTGTAACTGGTGCTAATGGACAATTAGGATCCGAGATTAAACAATTAGCAGGTAACTATCCTAATTTTGATTTTGTTTTTACTGATATCACCGATTTTCCACTGGATAAAACGGCCGTAATCGTGGAAAATTTCACTAAAATAAATCCCGCTATCGTTATCAATTGCGCAGCCTATACTGCTGTTGATAAAGCAGAACAGGATGTGGAAGTAGCTGACGAAGTAAATCACTTCGCGATAGCAACTTTATCTCAACTTTGTGCTAGTGCAAATGCCAAATTGGTTCATGTATCCACAGACTACGTCTTTGATGGTAGCTCGCCAAAGGCTTACACCGAAAACGATATACCAAATCCAAAATCTGTTTATGGTGTAACTAAATTAGCGGGTGAAAAAGCCTGTTTGGAGAATTGTCCAGAAAGCATTATCATCCGCACGGCATGGGTGTATTCTGAGTTTGGTAATAATTTTGTAAAAACCATGCTACGATTAATGAATGAAAGAGAAAGTTTGGGTGTGGTAAACGATCAGATAGGTACGCCAACTTATGCTGCTGATTTGGCACAAGTTATTCTAACTATTTTGGATAGCGGAATATGGGAACCAGGAATCTATCATTATTCGAATGAAGGAGAAATTAGTTGGTATGATTTTGCATCCGATATTAAAGAAATTGCAGGGTTACCTTGTGTAGTTAATGGAATTCCTGCTTCGGCTTATCCAACACCAGCAGAGCGACCAGCTTTTTCATTATTAGATAAAAGTAAAATAAAAAGAGTTTACGGAATCAAAGTACCTGATTATAAAGAGAGTTTGATAAAGATGATGTCTAAACTTTAATTAGAGTTTATTAACTGTATTTTAAAGTTTTTTTTAAATAAAATACCCTTGGACAAGCTCAGGGTGACAAAATTGATGTTATTTTATATTTTGTTTTTTAGAATAAAAAAGAAATTTTGAAATGACACAAAAGAAATATGCTTGAAATTTAAAAAGCTATAAACATGAAAGGAATAGTATTAGCTGGAGGTTCTGGTACGAGGTTGCATCCTCTTACGTTAGCGATGAGCAAACAAATGATGCCTGTGTATGATAAACCTATGATTTATTACCCTTTGTCAACTTTGATGATGGCGGGAATCAATGAAATATTAATTATCTCTACACCACATGATTTACCGAATTTCAAAAAATTATTAGGAGATGGCTCGAGTATTGGTTGTCAGTTTAGTTATGCTGAGCAACCTGATCCAAATGGTTTGGCACAAGCTTTTGTTATTGGAGAAGAGTTTATTGGAGCGGATTCTGTTGCCTTAGTTTTGGGGGATAACATATTCTTTGGATCTAATATGCATGAATTATTACAATCCAATACAAATCCTGATGGAGGTGTCGTTTTTGCCTATCATGTTTCGGATCCAGAACGATATGGAGTAGTCGATTTTGATGAGAATTTTAAAGCACTTTCTATAGAAGAAAAACCTTTAGAGCCTAAGTCGAATTATGCCGTTCCAGGTTTGTATTTTTATGACAATTCAGTTGTTGAAATTGCTAAAAATATTCAGCCAAGTGCCAGAGGAGAATATGAAATTACGGATGTAAATAAAGTATATCTTGAAAAAGGAAAACTTAAAGTAGGTATTTTGAGTAGAGGAACTGCTTGGTTAGATACAGGGACATTCAATAGTTTGATGCAGGCAGGTCAATTTGTGCAAGTATTAGAAGAACGTCAAGGTTTAAAAGTAGGTTGTATCGAAGAAATTGCTTGGAGACAGGGTTTTATAACGAGTCAACAACTTGAAGAATTAGCAAGACCCCTTAAGAAATCGGGTTATGGTGAGTATTTATTAGGATTATTGAAAATTAAAGAATAATTATTGAGGAGTTAATTAATGCCGCTATAAAACTGGTGGCATTAATAAGCTTACAAAATAAAGTTTCAGATAGTCATATTAAATAATAATAGGCGTTTCTTTGAGATAAACCTGAAGACATTCAACCTACGTTGGATGCATCTTAATTTCAATAATCACTCATGGACGAAACTAAAATCAAATTATTAGATTTTGATATTCAAAATGAAGTTCATTTGTTTTTAGATTCCTTTAAAAATGATGGGCCTGTTGAAAGTTCAAAATGGATAACAAATTTTGAAACTGCGCTTTCAGAAAAACTTCATTCACCTCAGGTTTTAGCGTTAAATTCAGGTACAGCCGCTATTCATCTTGGATTGATTTTATTAGGGGTAACAAAAGGCGATGAAGTAATCTGTCAGAGTCTAACCTTTTCTGCTTCTGCTAATCCTATTTTGTACCAAGGAGCAACTCCTGTATTTGTTGACAGTGAATTTCAAACTTGGAATATTTGTCCGATAGCTTTGGAAGAGGCTATCCTTGACAGAATAAAAAAAGGTAAAAAACCCAAAGCGATCATCGCCGTTCATGTTTTTGGTGTACCTTATCAAATTGAAGCGATTCAAGCACTATCAAAAAAATATGAGATACCTGTTTTAGAAGATAGTGCCGAAGCCTTAGGGAGTCAGTATAAGCAACAATATTGTGGAACTTTTGGTGATATTGGAGTTTTGTCTTTTAATCTAAATAAAATAATTACCACCACTGCTGGAGGGGCACTCCTGTTGAATGACGAAATTCAAAAGGAAAAAGCTCTTTTTTATGCCACACAAGCTAAAGATGAGGCTGTACATTATCAGCATAGTGAACTCGGATACAATTATAGAATAAGTCCACTGCTTTCTGGAATAGGAATTGAACAACTCAAAACACTGGAAGATAAACTCAAAAAAAAGAAAGAAATACACGATTTTTATGTAAATTCTCTTAAAGATATTTCTTATCTGAAAGTTTTCACAGTGCTAAATCCTCACT
Organism: Flavobacterium sp.; assembly: GCF_049590715.1. Lineage (GTDB taxonomy): Bacteria > Bacteroidota > Bacteroidia > Flavobacteriales > Flavobacteriaceae > Flavobacterium. The sequence continues at coordinate 4,337 of NZ_JBAWDL010000322.1, read as the reverse complement.
GTAAACCTAATTATTGGCTTACTACTATTTTAGTTGAGGATACTCTTGAAAAAAGCAACGAGGGATTGAGACTCGCATTAAAATCTGCGGGTATTGAGTCCAGACTCATTTGGAAACCCCTGCATTTACAGCCGTTTTTTAAAGATTACGATTATTACGGAAATAAAGTTGCAGAACAAATATTTAACCACGGTTTGTGTTTGCCCTCAACTACCTCAATAACTCAAACGAACAAAGAAAAAATTGTTAAAGTGGTTTATGATTATTTTCATGAATTTTAGAAATATAATCTCTATTTTTGTTTAAGAATTTACGTAGGATTTTTATTTGTTTATAGTAAAAACATTTAAAGTTCTTCCTGTTTTTATTTGTAATGAAATGATTTATGTACGTTAGTAACTACTTTTTTTATGGAAATATTTTCTAATATTTTTAACGAGAATAATTTAAAGATTAATCTACGTAATTTAAGATACCTACCAAGATGGTTAATTATTTGTATTGATATAGGTATTTTAATTACTTCGTTCCTTTCTACCTTTCTGATTTTCTTAGGGGTAGGATTGGAGTATGTAAAACATGATTATCTGGTTTATTTTGTGGTTAGCTTGTTTATAGTTAATGTTTTCTTTTTTTGGTTGTTTAGAACTTACTCTGGGATTATAAGACACTCTTCTTATATTGATGCTGTAAAATTATTGTTTTCGCAACTTTCTGTTTTTTTATTCTTTTTAGTGATAAATTATGGATTTGAAGTTTATAATGGAACAAGGTTTTATTTGAATACTGCTTTATTTATCAATTTAGTATTGTCGTTTTGTGGCTTGTTTTTATATAGAGTGGTCGTCAAACAAACATTTGATAAATATTTCTCAGAGAGTATTCCCTCGCATAATTTGATGCAAACAATTATTTATGGTACTGATGCAAATGCTATATCTGTAGCAAATGCCATAAAATTTGAAACCCCTACGCGTTTTAAAATTGTTGGTTTTGTTGATAAAAATGGTCAAAATACCTCTAAGACCATGCTAAACGTTCCTATTTTAACACAACGAAGAATGCTACCTGCTTTGATGCGAAGCATTGGGGCCAAAGCAGTAATTATTGCTGATAAAAGTTTGTCAAAAGAAGAACAGTCTATACTAGTTGATCAATGTTTAGAGTACGGGTATAAAGTGTTTAATATTCCTGTTATTTCAGACTGGAAAAATAAAAATGAAATTTCTCAAAAAATTCAAAAGTTAAAAATTGAAGATCTATTAGATAGAAATCCTATAGTTTTAGATAATGGAGCAATATCCAAGCAGTTGAAAGATAAAGTCGTCATGATTACTGGTGCGGCAGGTTCTATAGGAAGCGAGATTGTAAGGCAAGTGATTAATTTTGATCCCAAATTAGTGATTATTTTAGATCAAGCTGAAACTCCGTTGCATCACTTGAATTTAAATTTAGAAGCCAAAAATCATAATGTTGTTATAAAAACAATTATCACTGATATTCGAAATAAAGGAGCTTTGGAGGCTGTTTTTGAAGAGTATAAACCGAATGTCGTTTTTCATGCCGCCGCATATAAACATGTTCCTTTGATGGAATTAAATCCTTCTCAAGCAATTTTGACAAATGTGGAAGGATCTAAGAATTTAGCAGACCTTTCTTGTAAATATAAAGTTGGTAAGTTTGTGATGATTTCTACAGATAAGGCTGTTAATCCTAGTAATGTGATGGGAGCTAGTAAGCGTATTGCTGAGAAATACGTACAGTCGCTGCATCTTAAAAATAGTCGAATAATAGATTATAAAAGTACTAAGTTTATTACCACGCGTTTTGGAAATGTTTTAGGTTCAAATGGGTCAGTTGTACCATTGTTCACGAAGCAAATTACTGATGGTGGGCCCGTAACTATTACACATAAAGATATTATTAGATATTTTATGACCATACCTGAAGCATGTCAATTAGTGCTTGAAGCGGGTGCAATGGGAAAAGGGGGAGAGATTTATATTTTTGATATGGGTAAACCTGTTAAAATCATAGATTTAGCCAAGAAAATGATTAAGCTAGCGGGGTATACTCCAGGGAAAGAAATTGAAATTAAAGAAATTGGTTTACGACCGGGTGAGAAATTATACGAAGAATTATTGAATGACAATTCGAAAACCTTACCTACACACCACGAAAAAATTATGATCTCCCAAGAAATTCAAGAGGAATACGAATTGTTACATGTAGAGATTGCTGAATTGATTGAAATTGCTCGCAATACTGAGAATTACAATATTGTAGCCAAAATGAAAAAAATTGTTCCCGAATTCAAGAGTATGAATTCTGATTATGAATTGTTAGATAAGAAAAGCTGTTAAGGTTTTTATAGAATCAATCGTTTGTGAAGTTTAAATAAAATGTTTTTATCTAATATGCCTATAATCAAAAGAAGGTCTACAAAAAGTTTACATATCATTGTAAACTTTTTTGGTTTTAACTAAATTCTAAATAGAGTTGTTTTAATTTGAAATATTTATTTGATAAGCTTTAGAGGTTTATTACGTTAGGGGTACTGTGTATTAGATATATTTAAAAAAATAGATTAAAATTAATGAATCAGTTAGATAATAATGAAGATTGGTTGTTTGAGATTAAACCAAAGAATAATTTCTTTTCGCTAAATTTTAAAGAAGTTTGGCAATACCGAGATTTATTAATGCTTTTTGTTCGTCGTGATGTTGTAACTGTTTATAAGCAAACCATATTGGGACCTCTTTGGTATTTAATTCAACCACTTTTTACTTCGATAACTTTTACCATTGTGTTTAATAATTTGGCAGGAATTAGTACAGGTGTAGTTCCTTCTTTTTTGTTCAATCTGGGAAGTATTACCATTTGGAATTATTTTACAGCCTGTTTGACAGGTACTTCAGATACTTTTAAGAGTAACGCAGGGATTTTTGGCAAGGTGTATTTTCCTAGGATTATCTCACCCCTAAGTGTTGTTATTTCAAATTTATTGAAATTAGGTATTCAGTTGGTTATCTTCTTTGGATTTTATAGCTATTTTTATAGTCAAGGTGCTGCTATTGGTTTTAATGGTTTGACTTTGTTCTTTCCCATTATAGTGATTTTAATGGGTGTGTTGGGGCTAGGATTAGGGATGATAATTTCTTCATTGGTAACCAAATATAGAGATTTGACGTATCTAATAGGTTTTGGTGTGCAATTGTTGATGTATATTTCGGGGGTGTTTTATCCCATGAGTTTAATTCAACAAAAAATACCTGAATACTCATGGATCATTCAATACAATCCTTTGGCGTACATTGTCGAAAGTGCTCGTTATATGTTATTGAGTGTGGGGAAATTCCCTCTTATAGGAATGGCTTATACGATCCTTTTTACAGCTATAATATTTATCATAGGAGTAATGCTTTTTAATCAAACAGAAAAACGATTTATAGATACTGTTTAAGTAGTGAGGAACGTTATGAGTAATAAATATAGGTGGTCTTTTAACGACGATTTATATTTATTTCACGATCAAATTAGATAATCAATGATTTTTTATAAGTTATAATTTAATAAAACAAGACTCTTAGCACCTTCTTAATAGCTGGTAGTTTTTTTACAAAAAGAATGAAAGACATTATATTAAAAGCAGAAAACATCTCCAAACAATACCGTTTAGGGACTGTTGGTACGGGAACGTTAAGCCATGATTTGAATCGTTGGTGGCACCGCATACTGGGGAAAGAAGATCCCTATTTGAAAATAGGAGATACTAATGACCGATCCACTAAAGGGGAAAGTGATTATGTTTGGGCATTACAAAATATTAACTTTGAAGTGAAACGAGGCGAAGTTTTAGGCATTATAGGTAAGAATGGTGCAGGAAAATCAACTTTGTTAAAGATACTTTCTAAAGTGACTGCTCCCACCACAGGAAGTATTAAATCTCGTGGTCGTATAGCTTCTTTATTGGAAGTAGGTACAGGTTTTAATGGCGAATTAACCGGGAGAGAAAACGTTTTTCTGAATGGTGCTATTTTAGGAATGACCAAAAAAGAAATTACATCAAAATTAGAGGAAATCATTGCCTTTTCTGGTTGTGCCCGTTATATTGATACTCCCGTAAAAAGATATAGTAGCGGAATGACGGTACGTTTGGCTTTTGCCGTAGCTGCTTTTTTAGAACCTGAAATATTGGTTGTTGATGAGGTCCTAGCGGTAGGTGATGCAGAATTTCAGAAAAAAGCCATCGGTAAAATGCAAGATATTTCTAAAGGAGAGGGAAGAACTGTTTTATTTGTGAGTCATAATATGGCAGCGGTGAAGAGTTTGTGTAC
>NZ_JBAWDL010000321.1:0-2044 GCF_049590715.1 Flavobacterium sp. | reverse complement strand
CTTAGTTTGTAGAACAGAACACGAAATTTCAAATGAAATTCGTAATAAATTAGCGTTGTTTTGTAACGTGAAAAGAGACGCCGTTATTCAATCTATTGATGCTTCAACTATATATGAAGTGCCTAATTTAATGCTTGAAGAAGGATTAGATGTAGTTGCTTTAAAAAAATTAGATTTACCTAAAAGAGCCACTCCAGATTTAAAACATTGGAACACTTTCTTGAAAAGAATCAAAAACCCTAAACATACTGTTAATATCGGTTTGATTGGGAAATACGTTGAAATGCAAGACTGTTACAAGTCAATTTTAGAAGCTTTTATTCATTCAGGAGCGGCTAATGAGACCAAAGTAAATGTGATTTCCATTCACTCTGAATATATTGATGATGAGTCTGTAGCAGAGAAATTCAAAGATTTGGACGCTGTTCTTGTTGCTCCAGGTTTTGGAGAAAGAGGAATTGAAGGAAAAATAGCTGCAGTACGTTATGCACGAGAAAATAAATTACCATTCTTTGGTATTTGTTTAGGAATGCAAATGTCTGTTATTGAATATTCAAGAAACGTTTTAGGATTAGCAGAAGCAAATTCAACAGAAATGAATCCTGAAACTCCTAATCCAGTTGTGAATTTGATGGAAGATCAAAAAACAGTTACAGATAAAGGGGGAACAATGCGTCTAGGGGCATGGAAATGTGAAATAAAACCAGATACTTTGGCTTATAAAATTTATGGTCAAACGACTATTTCAGAGCGTCACCGTCACCGTTATGAATACAATAACGAATATTTAGATGTACTTCAAAAAGCAGGATTGAAAGCTTCAGGTGTGAATCCTGATACAGGCTTGGTTGAGATTGTTGAAATTGAAGATCATCCTTTCTTTATTGGGGTACAATACCATCCAGAATATAAGAGTACGGTAGTCAATCCACACCCACTTTTTGTCAATTTTGTAGCAGCAGCAGTGCAGGCTAAAAAACATAAATAAAAACATTAAGCATTTCTAAATTTCATCTTTTTAAATTTAGAAATGCTTTCAACTTTAAACTATACACTTTTTATAAATTAAAATGGAAGAAAAAAAATTTGATCCTAATTCGTTAATTGGTTTTGTACTGATATTTGGAATTTTACTTTGGATAATGTATCAAAATAAACCTGACGAAGCTCAGATTGCTGCAGAGAATGCCAAGAAAGAATTGGTTGTAAAAGAAGAGATAAAAGCACAAGAAATAGCCAAAACAACTTCATTGGCTACTGTAAATCCTTCTGATACTATTCAATTAGCGCAATTACAAAAATCATTAGGAGGTTTTGCTTATTCAGCTACTTTGCCTTCAGCTAAAGGTGGAATTACTACGCTTGAAAACAACTTAGTTACTTTAAAAATAGCGAATAAAGGGGGGTATATCGTTGAAGCTACTTTAAAGAATTTTGAAAAATTCAAAAAAGGCTCTGGTGAGTTAGTAGAATTAATTAAAGATAATAATTCTAGTTTAAATATTCAGTTATTTACTAAAGACAACCATACTTTAAACACAAAAGATTTATTTTTTGAACCTACATTGACTAAAAATGGAGAGGATCAAATAGTATCTATGCGTTTAAAATCAGCTGACAATCAGTATTTAGAATTTAAATACGTATTGAAAGCAGATAATTATATGTTGGATTTTGAAATCCAAACACAAGGGTTGGATAATGCTTTAGTAACATCTAAACCATTGAATTTAGAATGGGATTTGAAAACTTATGCTAATGAAAAAAGTATCAATTACGAAAATCGTTATGCTGAAGTGTATTTTGAATACGAAGATGGTAAAACGGATTATTTAGGACAAGGTACTGATAAAACTGAAACGGCAGATAAAGTTTCATTTATTGCTTACAAACAGCATTTTTTCTCTTCTATATTATTATCTGATACTCCATTTGAAAAAGTAGATTTATATTCTAATAATTTAGTTAATGATCAAGAAGTTGATACTGTTTTTACAAAACAATTCAAGTCTAAAGTACCGTTAGCGTTCAAAAACGGTGAAAT
>NZ_JBAWDL010000320.1:0-2812 GCF_049590715.1 Flavobacterium sp. | reverse complement strand
TTTGGTATGCAAAGCCTTATTCTTGGTGTTTTTTTCGGGTCCTTTTGCCATGATTGATAGGATTTGTTCATTAGTGGGTTGCAAAGATAAAGAAATCAATTCATTAACTCAAAAAGCAACACCATTTGTAAAAAAACGGAAAATGACATTTTTCAAAAAATAATCTATCTAAGCAGTATGAAAATGAAAGAGTCCATACAAACGAAACTAGTGGAATTTTTGACCTTATGTAAAAGTCATAAAGTCAAGAACATCTATGCCTTTGGTTCTGCTGTGACTGAAAATTTTAACGAAGATTCCAGCGATATTGATTTATTAATCGAAATTGACACGGAAGACCCTATCGAACGTGGCGAAAATTTAATGGATATTTGGGATAAACTCGAAGACTTTTTCCAACGAAAAGTGGATTTATTGACTCATTCATCAATTAAAAATCCCATTCTTAAAAAAAATATAGACAGCACTAAAATTTTACTTTACGACGGAAAAGAGCAAAAAGTATGTTTCTGATGTCTTGATGGCGATTAACTTGATTCGCCAATTTACTATTGACATTAGTGATTTTGATAGCTACGAAAAAGACTTAAAAACCCAAAGTGCTGTCGAAAGACAATTAGTCATTATTGGAGAAGCTTTAAATAAACTCAGACAAACTGAATCTGGAATTACTATTGAGAACGACAAACAGATTATCGGTTTTCGTAATCGTTTGGTGCACGCTTACGATAGTATTGACAATTCCATTGTTTGGGCGATAATTAATCGTCAATTAGAGAAATTGAAAGTGGAGATTGAGGGGTTGGAGGATTAAAATTTCAAATTTTCTTATTTAAATTAATGTAAATCATTATTATCATTATTATTTTGAACATTCTAAATAACCATTATGAGTAAATTGTGCTTGGTAACTAATGCAACTGCAAAATCCATATGTTGGTATGTTACTGTCTATATGAAAGAGCAAAATCTTTCAGAAGAAAGAATTTATAAAATAAAGAAAAAATTAAATTTCAATGATATAAATAATCCTTTTTTTGAAATTGATGATTTTATAAAAAGTTTTAATGATAAAAATATTTATTTTTTAGAACTATATGAGTATTTAAAAAAAGAAAACAGATATTTAAATTTTTTAAATAATTTGGGTGCTAACAGAAGGTTGCATAATTATTTCCCAAACTTCAGCGAGGTATCTAGCATTTATAATGATTACAATAATCGAAAAATTTATCATTCTTCAATTTTCTGTAAATGGATAACAAATGATTATATTAGTGAAACAAGAAGAGAATTAAATACTGTATGGCTGATGAAAATTATATAAAAATGAGTGCAATTCAACTTTTGGAATTCAATACCGTTTTACTTTCAAAAATTGAAAAAAAAAATATTAAAACAGTAATCGACAAACCAACTCCCATAGCCCCGATAGCAGTGAAAATCCTTGTGGGGGCTTTTGTTTTGCCCCCACAAGATTGTAACGAATAGCGGGAAATAGCTCCAGAAAAATAAAAAACGCAATTTTTTTTACCACCGTACGGACAAGTCGCGACTTGTCCCTACCGTCCCTACCATAAAAAATCTTATTTTTGCGCTCAATAAAAATAATTTTATGTTACAAAATCCAAAAAGATATACGATTACGGCGGCTTTGCCTTATACTAACGGACCTATTCACATTGGGCATTTGGCGGGTGTTTATGTGCCGGCTGATATTTATTCACGTTACTTGAGAGCCCAAGGGAGAGAAGTTTTGTTTGTGTGCGGAAGCGACGAGCATGGTGTGGCTATCTCGATGAAAGCGAAGAAAGAAGGGATTACGCCTCAGGAAGTGATTGATAAATACGATGGTATTATTCGCAAATCATTTTCGGATTTTGGGGTTTCATTTGATAATTATTCTAGAACTTCGGCTCAAATTCATCATGATACTGCTTCGGAATTCTTTAAGAAACTATACGAGAAAGGCGACTTTATCGAAGAAGTAACCGAACAATTATACGATGCGAAAGCAGACCAATTTCTAGCAGACCGTTTTGTAACTGGAACTTGCCCAAAATGCGGCAATGAAGAAGCGTATGGGGATCAATGTGAAAAATGTGGTTCGACTTTGAACGCAACGGATTTGATTAATCCAAAATCGACCATTACAGGCGAAACTCCGATTATGAAATCAACGAAACACTGGTTTTTACCATTGAATCGTTATGAAGATTTCTTGAAAGAGTGGATTTTGGTAGGACATAAAAACGACTGGAAACCGAATGTTTACGGACAAGTTAAATCTTGGATTGACGGTGGATTAGAACCACGTGCGGTAACCCGTGACTTGGACTGGGGAATTGATGTTCCTGTTGAAGGTGCTGAAGGAAAAAAATTATACGTTTGGTTTGATGCGCCTATTGGGTACATCTCAGCAACCAAAGAATGGGCTTTGCGTGAAGGAAAAGATTGGGAACCGTACTGGAAAGATCAAGACACGAAGTTGGTTCACTTTATTGGGAAAGATAATATTGTGTTTCATTGTGTGATTTTCCCAGCGATGCTTAAAGCCGAAGGAAGTTATATTTTGCCTGACAATGTACCAGCAAATGAGTTCTTGAACTTAGAAGGAAATAAATTATCGACTTCTAAAAACTGGGCGGTTTGGTTGCACGAATATTTGGAAGAATTTCCAGAGAAACAAGACGTTTTGCGTTATTCATTAACCTCAAATGCGCCTGAAACAAAAGACAACGATTTTACTTGGAAAGATTTTCAAGCGAGAAATAATAATGAATTAGTAGCCATTTTTGGAAACTTCATTAAT
>NZ_JBAWDL010000319.1:0-3968 GCF_049590715.1 Flavobacterium sp. | reverse complement strand
CTTGCGTAAGGGGTTGCAGTGGAGCTCTTTTTTAATCCTGTTTTTTACAGGATTAAAAAAAGCGGGAACGGAAAACCCGACCCGTAGTTTTTACGGAGGGTTACGCCCAAAAAAAAACTAATGCCCTGCCTTTGGATACAAATCGTTCGTGTATCTTAAAACTTCTGCTTTTCCTTCTCCTCTGGCGTTATGAATTTCGACATTCCATTGTTTTTTTAATGATTCTAAAACAGCGGTGTTTTTTTTATCGTTAACTAGATTATGTAGTTCTTGTGGATCATTTTTTAAGTTATACAGCTCTTCATACACGGGTTTCTCTCCGTTTAATGGTGAGTCGATATAATCACGGTAAATGGCGATTTCTGGGTCGTGCATTTTGTACAACATATCGTTGACATTCACTCCTAATTCTTTAGCATATTTAATTTCTTTAGTTGCTGAAAAATTATCATTTTTATAATAACGTATGTATTTCCATTCTTTGTCCTGAACAGCTTCGCAACGAGGATTTCCAAAATGGGTAGACCATAAATTTTCGGTATAGACATGAGTACGGACTTCGTCTTTTCCTCCTTTAATTAGGTTCGAAATATCTTTTCCTTGAAATACTTTTGGTGCAGGAATTCCGCCCATTGCCAACATGGTTGGTGCAATATCGATCGTTTGTACCAAAGCATCACTTTTTAATCCTTTTTGTTTTTTAGATACTCTAGGATCCAAGACAATAATTGGTATGTGCGTTGTTTTTTCATAACACAATGATTTTCCACCAAGACCTTGTTCGCCACCGAATAATCCGTGGTCAGAAGTAAAAATAATTACGGTGTTTTTATCGATTTTAAGATCTTTTAATTTTTTTCTTAAATTACCAACCATTCTATCAATTCCAGTCATGGCTTCCATTTCACGAATGTATCTTTCTTTGATTCCCGCTGGAGTATCTACATAATTATAACCATCTTGGCGATCTTCAGCATGCAATAAATCGGCAGGTAATTTTGGCGTTTTGATATCCGCTTTAGCGATATAATTTGGAGGCAACGGAATTTCGATATTACGATACAAGGTTCTATATATTTCATCATCTGAAGGCTTCATCTTCATTGTTCCCGTACTTGCTCCGTGAGGTAGGTTGAAATTGATCGACAACATAAATGGTTTGTCTGACGGTCTGCTTTCAAGGAATTTAATAGCCCCTTTTAATTTTCTTTCGTTAGGATCTAAAAAGTCATTAACCCCTTCATTGATAATCTCTGGCTGCGTAAAAGCAATGGCATCATTAAAAATAGAGTGTCTGTCTTTAGGGTAAAAACTCAAATGCCCATGACCAGCATACCAATAATCAAAACTTTTTTCCATAACACCACTGTCATACCCACCTTTCCCAACTGGGGCATGATTTTTACCAACCCAACCCGTATAATAGCCGTTAGCACGCATCACCATAGGATACGATTGTTCCCAGGCTTTGTCAGAAACACTGGTTCCTGAATTGAAGTTCACACCGTGTTTACGCTCGTATTGCCCTAATAATATAGATACCCTACTAGGCGTACAAATGGCACTCGTTACATGAGCATTAGTAAACAAAATTCCTTCACCTGCCATTTTATCAATATTTGGCGTTTGTATAATGGTGTTTCCCGTACACCCTAATAATTCATAGGATTGATCATCAGTCAGGATGAAAATAATATTTGGGCGTTCTTGAGCCGAAAGACTAATAAAGTACTGAAAGACTAATGCCAGTAGTAAAAAATTCTTTTTCATTTTATTTTGTATTGATTGAAAGCGTTGTTGATTTTAATTGATTGGACTGTGCTGTAATCTTGATTGCTCCTTTTTCAGAAGTAGATTTTACAATCAAAACACACATCCCGCTAAAAGCTTTACTGTTATTTGCTTGAAAAGAAGCTAATGAAGTCGAATCTCCATTACCTACTGCAGCAAGAACCCCTTTTCCTTCAACAGTAAAGTTTACTAAATTATCAGCCTCAGGACATAGATTTCCGTTTTTGTCTTCTATACGTACTGTGATGAATGACAAATCATTTCCATCGGCATCTAGGACTGTTCTATCAGCAATTAGTTTAATTTGAGCTGGAGCTCCAGCTGTCATAATTTCTTTTACAGCAGTTTGTTTTCCGTTTTTATATCCTACTACTTTTATACTTCCAGGCTGGTAAGGCACATTCCAAGACAGACGGTATTTGGTTTTGTACATTCCTTTTTCAAATCCATGATATTCTGATGGAATTTCGGTAAAATCTTTTCCTTTTACTTTTTTGCCAAAAGATTTTCCGTTCACAAACAATTCTACCTCATCACAATTTGTATAAGAATAAACAGGGATAATTTCGCCTTCTTTTCCTTTCCAGTTCCAATGTGGCAATACATGTACCATAGGTTTTGTAGTCCATTGACTTTGGTACAAATAAAAACGATCTTTAGGCAATCCTACTAAATCAACAGGTGCAAAATAAGAAGAATGCGAAGGCCAATCGGAGTTCCAGTAGCCATTGGTCGAATTATCTCGTCCTCCATAAGGCGTAGGTTCTCCTAAATAATCAAAACCTGTCCAAATAAATTCTCCTAACGAAGAAGGATTGTTTTTTTGCGCATCAAACTCTACATCTGGAGCATACGCCCACGGTGGTCCTACAGTGGTATCATAACTCGACACTTGATTGGTTTCATGTTTTTCTTTAAATTCTATTGGTAAATGATAGATGCCACGACTACTAGTTTGAGAGGAAGTCTCCGAACCGTATAAAACAATATTTGGATTTTTTTCTTTAATCTCTTTATAATCCGCTGGCCAATAATTCATTCCTACTATATCTATTTGGTAGGCTAATTTATTAGTAAAAGGTTGTGGATAATAATTGAATCCTGCAGTTGTAGGACGAGTATTATCTTCATCATGGCAAATGTCATTTAGATGTTTGGTCAAAATCCAACCGTCTTTTTTACTTTGTTCCAAAATTTCGTTCCCAATACTCCACATTATCACTGAGGGATGGTTGCGATCACGCTTGATCATATCACGCAAATCTTTTTCATGCCATTTGTCAAAATATTTATGGTATCCGTTAGGGACCTTGGCCATTTGCCATTCATCAAAAGCTTCTACAATAACTACAATACCCAGTTTATCACATACTTCTAGCATTTCTGGCGATGGAGGATTATGACTGGTACGCAAAGCATTAGCACCCATACTTTGCATGATTTGCATTTGGCGCTCTGTTGCTCTGTAATTTACAGCTGCTCCTAATGGTCCTAAATCATGGTGCATACAAACACCGTTGAGCTGCACTCTTTTACCATTCAACAAAAATCCTTTATTGGCATCAAATTCAATAGTTCGAATACCAAAATTGGTTTGGTATTCATCAACTGTTTCTTTCCCCATTTTTATTTGGCTATAAGCCGTATATAAGATAGGTGATTGAATATCCCATTTATTTGGATTTACCACTTCAATCTCTTGAATTACTTTTTGCTCCGTGTTTTTATTGATTGTTATTTTTTGACTGTTGGTTCCTACTACCACACCTTTATTGTTTTTAAGAGTGGTTATTAGGACAGCATCTGAATTTAGATTACCCGCATTTTTAACTGAGGTCTGAATTTTAACCGCTGCTTTAGCATTAGTCACTACAGGAGTCGTAATATACGTTCCCCATTGTGGAATGTGAATGTTATCATTGATCTTCAATCGAACATTACGATAAATTCCAGCACCAGGATACCATCTAGCGGCTAGATCTTCGGGAGCTACTTGGACGGCGATTACATTATCTTGCCCAAATTTGATGTAAGGTGTTAAATCCAGTTCGAAGCCAATATATCAGTAAGGACGTTCACCAACATAATGTCCATTCAAGTACACTTTTGCATTACTCATCACACCATCAAATTCGATAGCGATTTGTTTCTTTTTATTAGATATATCAACAGTAAAA
>NZ_JBAWDL010000318.1:0-4532 GCF_049590715.1 Flavobacterium sp. | reverse complement strand
GTATTCTAATGAAAGCAAATTAAAATTCGCAAGGATTGCTAATTTACTTTTTGAAATTTTCAAATAATTTAAGCATTGATTATAATGCGTATTATTAAAACAATCAATCGTTTTTATTTCTAATATGATTTTACCATAAACTACAAAATCAGCATAAAATTTATGATTCAAAGTAGTGTTTTTGTAGGCGACTGTATATTCTTTTTCTCGTTCGTATGGAATATTATTTTGCTGAAATTCATATTCAATAGCATCTTTATATACAATTTCCGAAAATCCCTTTCCTAGATTTTTATGAACTTCAAATAAAATACCTATAATCGAATAACTTTCTTCTTTATATAAATAATCTTCCATAAAAACATAAAATTAATTTAGTAAATCAATTCTCTAAAAATAGGCAAATTTTTAATTTGTTATAATTGTTAACCTTACTCTACTTCAAATTAATTTGCGACCCGAGCGATAGCGAATTGGCGAAGCAATCTGCGGTAAACCTCTATTTACGTATTACCTTCACTTGAGAATCCAGTGTCAACTTGATAATCGTCGAGGGTTTGCCTGAAATTTTATCTTTGTGCAAATTTACAACATAGTCCACGCCTTTAATAATCTCAGGACTAATTTCCTTAAAACTTTTAGGAGTAGGTTGCCCTGAAATATTTGCAGAAGTGGAAACCAACGGCTTTTTCATTCGCTCCATCAATTTAAAACAAAATGGTTCTTTTACTAATCTGATTCCGAGAGTTTTATCTGTTGCAATGATGTTTGGGGCTACATTTCTAGGATTATCCAGAATCAAAGTCGTAGGGTTTTCAGAAAAATCCATGATTTGCCAAGCCACTTCGGGAATGTCTTTAAAAACATTATACAGCATTTTTTCGCCATTCATCAGGCAGATCATACTTTGGGTTTCCGCTCTTTGTTTGAGTTTGTAAATCTTAGCAATCGCCTCGGGATTAGTCGCATCACAGCCAATACCCCAAACCGTATCGGTAGGGTATAAAATGATACCACCTTCTTTAATCACTTCAAAAGCATTGTGTATTTCTTGATTGATGTCCATGATTGAATTTTAAAGTGGCAAAGATAAGGATTAACGATGCAGGATTTATGATTGAAGATTAACGATTTTTGATTTTAGAATTAAAAAAAATAAAAACAGATGCATTCACCACCACAAGATCAAAAATCAGAAATTTTACTTGGGCATTCCCCGCCCGAAAAAGGCGGGTCGGGCTGTCCGCACTCGCTTTATTGTTCCAGAACGTTTTGTGAATAATTTAGGGCATTACAGGAACAATAAGAGCTCAAACAATGCTCCCATCCCTAATGCAGTTCTCGTTATTGATTACTATTTTATTCTATATTGAAAGAGTTTCCCCAATATGATTAAGATATACAAACACCTTTTTATAGTTTCAGCACATCTGAAATCAGCAATCGCTAATCAAAAATCTACAATCTTTTTTTTATTGCACGATTAATGCCCCTGATAACAGCGATAGCCCCGACTGAAAAATACTATTTTTTACGGGAAGTACAGAGCGACCAACGGAAGCTCCTGTACTGACCTAGTAAAAAAAGTATTTTGAAAGAGGGCTAAAGCGGATAGCAGGATTAGGCACATAAAAATCAGAATCTGGATTTAATGTTTTGTGCACATAAATCAATAATGGCTGTAATTCGGGCTTGGCGAGTTTCGTTGCGTTTGGCTTGATTGAGCCAGTACAAATAACTTTTTTTATAGGACGGGCTAAAACCGAGATAATTAGAATAAGCCAGTTCGTTTTCTTGAAAAGCTTTTTCTAAATCCATAGGAATAGTCAAGGATTCAACGGCATCTAAGGATTCCCAAGAGCCATTTGCTTTGGCTGTTGCAATTTTCGCATAGCCACTGGCATGGATTAAACCCTCTTTGTCGAGTTTTTCGATATGGGATTTGTTGACTCTACTCCACACACTTTTATCTTTTCTGGGGCCAAATTGCTGTTTGCGTTTTTCATCATCAATTTTCCTTGAAGTAGAATCGATCCAGCCGTAACATAATGCTACTTGTACTGCTTCTTCCCAGCGCATGCTCTCGTAATTGCTACTAACTTTATACAAAATAACATTGATTCCAGTAGAAATAGCATGATTCACTTCGAGCCATTCGCGCCATTCAGAACTGTTTTTAAAATAGTGTTCAGTAGTTTCTTTCAATTGAATGAGTTTAAAATGATTTTAAAAAAAGAAAACCATTAAAATTTAGAGCATTAAGTGAGATACTTAATTTCCTGAATCTTAATGGTTTTAAAAATAGTTGAGTACTTTTATTTTATTATAGCAGTACAAGCGACTCTTCCACCAGCATCTCCTGTGGGTTGCGTGGTAAAATCATCAGTTCCTTGATGAACAATTATAGCATGTCCTAAAATATCTTTTGTTGGGTCTCCAGAACCAATATTCCATTCGTCAGTAGTGAATTTGATGGAACCATTTCCGTTTTTATCAGCTGTAAAATTACCGATGTCTCCTTTATGGTACTCACCAACTCCCCATTTTCCGTGGTTCTTGAATGTGGGATTCCAGTGACCACCTGTTGAGGTTCCATCAGCAGCTGAACAGTCTGATTTTTCGTGAATATGAATCGCATGAACTCCTGGAGTCAATCCAGAGAATTTGGCTTCAAGAGTTACTTCACCATCTTTTTCAACAAAAGTAGCAGTCCCAGAAACGTTACTGTTGCTTTTGGCTTCAAAAGCTAAACTGAGTTTTTGGTCATTATTAGAAGTTCCAAAAGATTTACACCCGATAAAAACGAGCATTAATAAGGCTATAGAAATAAGTATTTTTTTCATCTTGTTGTAATTTTTATTTTTTTTATAAAGTTAGCCAAATATTTAGGTTGGTCAAATAAAAAACCGCTCTAAATGAAATTTTAGAACGGTTTTAACATTATAATTTAACCAAAAATTATACAATCACCATTAAAAACAATACTGATTTTCTTTAATAAGCTTAGAGGCAATAGTATGTCTTAAAGCTACGATATTAGGCATATTAGTGTATTTAGTAAAACGTCTTAATCCCATCAACATCATGCGTTGTTCATCGCCTTCAGCAAAGGAAATGATGCTTTCTTTTCCTCTTTGGATGACAATATCTACGGCTTTGTATAGGTATAATTGTGCCATGGCGATCTGTTCTTTAACTTTTTCTTCACCTTCTTTTTTAGCGGACTTTTCGGCTCTAAGAATGGTGCTTTCCGCCATATAGATTTCGATTAAAATATCAGCAGCTGCCATTAAAAGCTGTTGGTGAGAATCTAAATCGGGACCAAATTTTTGAACTGCACTACCAGCCACCATCAAGAATACTTTTTTCAGTTTGCCAATCATTTCTTTTTCCTCAGCAAATAATTCCGAATAATCAGGAGCGTCAAAAGAAGGAATGCCAAGTAATTCTTCCCCCACTTTAGTCGCAGGTCCTAAAAGATCCACATGACCTTTCATTGCTTTTTTGATCAACATCCCTACAGATAACATTCGGTTGATTTCGTTTGTTCCTTCGTAAATTCGGGCGATACGGGCATCACGCCAAGCGCTTTCCATTGGAGTATCTTCAGAGAATCCCATTCCTCCAAAAATTTGGATTCCTTCATCTGAGCAATTTTGAATATCTTCAGAAACGGCTACTTTTAATATAGAACATTCGATAGCATATTCTTCAACACCTTTTAACTCTGATTCTTGATGAGAGCCGCCTTCCGCTTCCCGGATAGCGATTCTATCTTCAATATCTTTGGCAGCTCTATAGGTAGCACTTTCTCCTGCGTAACAACTCGTTGCCATTTCGGCTAATTTGTATCGAATGGCTCCAAATTGAGAAATCGCAGTATTAAACTGAACCCTTTCATTTGCATATTTTACGGATCCCGAAATCACTCTTCGTTGCGCATCCAAACAAGCTGCTGCTAGTTTGATTCGACCCACATTCAAAGCATTCATGGCAATTTTAAATCCATTTCCTCTTTCAGACAACATGTTCTCAACTGGTACAACGGTATCATTAAAAAACACTTGACGAGTAGAAGAGGCACGAATTCCTAGTTTATGCTCTTCTTCATTCATTGTGATTCCGTTTTTCGGATCGTTTTCTACAATAAACCCAGTGATGTTTTTATCATCTCCAATACGTGCAAAAACAATAAACAATTGACAAAAACCAGCATTAGATATCCACATTTTTTGTCCTGTGATTTTGTAGTGAGAACCATCTTCAGATAAAACAGCTTTGGTTTTTCCTGAATTAGCATCAGATCCAGCACCCGGTTCTGTCAAGCAATAGGCGCCAAACCATTCGCCAGTAGCGAGTTTGGGAACGTATTTCTGTTTTTGTTCTTCAGTTCCATACAAAGTGATAGGCATGGTTCCAATCCCTGTATGTGCTCCAAAAGCAGTTGAGAAAGAACCCGTAGCTCCCGAGATGTAATCACAAACGAGAACCGTGTTGACAAATCCCATTCCCATTCCGCCATAAGCCTCAGG
>NZ_JBAWDL010000317.1:0-9381 GCF_049590715.1 Flavobacterium sp. | reverse complement strand
TTTTGGGTCCAATCTAGTGCTTCAGAATCTTTAAAATACTCATCTTCTATAAATTCTTGTCCTTGAAACAGCATTGGAATTCCAGGTGATGTCAAAGTGATTGTTAGACCTAATATGGCTCTCTTTTTTGCAAAGAAACTATCTGCATTTCCAGGCTCAATTTCTTCAGGTACACGTGCCTTACCATTTGCAACTTCATCATGAGATTCGGTGTAAATAACTCTTTCAAAGACATTGTTGTTGTATTTAAATAAAATAGCATCTACGAGCGCTTGCATATCGCGATATTCATCTCCTTGTTCAATTAGAAATTTCCTTACGGGATGTACAAAATTCATATCCCACTGAGAACCATAACCAATACCTCCATATTCTGTGGCAAGAGTTACTAAATCATGCCCTTTTAAATCTTCTGCAATAGTCAGTTTACCAGGATATTTAGCATTGATTTCGGCGTTAATATCTCTCATGAGCAGATTTCCTTCGGGTATTTCACTGTCATAACCTAAACCACCACCTTCATAGCGTATATAAGATGTTGCATCCATGCGTAAACCATCACAATGATAGTCTTCAATCCACATCATCGCATTATCTCTAATGTATCTTCTTACTTCTTCTCGACCATAGTCAGGTCTTGAATCTCCCCAAGGTGTAATAGATCGATGGTCGTTATAGAAATAAATTCCACCCTTATCATTTTCAGACCACCCATCAAATTGCCACAAATCCATATCAGATGGCCCAAAATGATTGTAAACAACATCTAGAATCACGGCAATATCTGCTTTGTGAAATTCATTTACCATCCTTGCAAAAGCTTCAGCTCCTCCGTAGTCACGTTCGATTGCGAAGGGATAAGATGGATTGTATCCCCAAGAAATACCTCCTGCAAATTCTGCAATAGGAAGTACTTCTACACAGTTAATACCTAATTTTTTTAAGTAAGGAATCTTTTCAATTATGGAATCAAATGTTGCTACACTTTCTAAGTCTTTTCTATTAAAAGTACCAACATGCAATTCATAAATTACTAAATGATTCCAAGATTTCATTTTAAAATCTTGATCTTCCCACTGGATATCAAAATTTGTGATGATACTATTACCATTACTATTAGTCATCTCTTTGGCATAGGGATCATTTCTTTCTAAAATTACTTCTCCATTATGAATAATATATTTATATTCATCGCCAGTTTTAGCTTCTAAAACGAATTCAGACCAATATCCATTTTCTTCTAGCGTGAGCTCATTTTTAGTTTTATCCCAATTGTTGAATGAGCCTGTAACAAAAACTTTATCAGCATTTGGTGCCCAAACTCTAAACGTAGTCCCTTGCTCCGAAACGATGGCTCCCATCCCCTCTACTTTTTCAATTATCATTTCCATATTCTTAATTTTTTAGTATAAAAGATAGATTCAACATTTGAGATTTCTCTTTTAATAATTTAGAGTTTGACGTTTTGTCCATGGATCATCTTTTCTATTTAAAGTTGGTTTTGGATATGTGTTTCCTACTTTTGCAAATTGTGTGTTCATCTTATTTGTATTTTATGTTGTTATTATTTTTTACAAAGATGGATGATTTACCGTATAAGAAAATTATAGAATTTAGGTTGGTATTTATAAAATTTTCACTTTATAAATTTTAATGATCCTTTATTTTTTTTAAATTAAGAAGGGGAAGGTAATCTTTGAAATGCTTTTCATTTAGTGTAATACAATTTTTTACAACTAAATGATATAAGTTCAACTGAATTAATATTCTATATAAAGTTGCCTATATAGTGCTTGAAAATACAGAAGTATCATTAAAAATGATACTTCTGTATAAGATCACAAGCTTATTTTATTAAAACAAAATTATTCATATCCATGGGGTTATTGTCCCAATTTATTTCGATTATTTTGTGGATCATTTTTATTAAATCATTGAATTTGTATGGTTTAATAACGAAATAATTTGCCCCTAGAGAATAACTTAATTCAATATCAGATTTATTGGAACTCGTAGAATATATTATTACAGGGATTTGATAAGTACATAATTCATTGCGGATTTCTTTTAAAAAATCAAATCCTGATTTTTTAGGCATATTTATATCTAAAAAAACAACACCTTTTTTAGATATATTATCTTTGATACTATTAAGAAGGTTTTCGCCATTTTTGTGAATATGTAGACTTATAAATTTTTGTGTGATTTTAGAAACATTTTCAACAGCATCATAAAAAAACATTAAATCGTCTTCGTCATCATCAGCATAAAAGATATTTATTTCATTCATTCATTTTTTTTTATATAATTAATGATGTAAAAATATCTTATTAAATTTAATATAATTTCATGTTTTTAAGTTGAATATTGTAAATTTCAATGTTTTTTTTCTTCTAGCTCTTCGTTGATTTCTTGGATAGCCTTACGTCTTATTTTTTTTAAGTTCTTAAAATGAGAGGGAGAAAATCCTGTTATTTTTTTAAATTGAGTAGAAAATGCCGAAAGGCTACTGAAATTTAGTTTAGTAGCAATTTCAGAAAAATTTGACTCTTCAAATAAAATCATTTCCTTAGCTTTTTCCATCTTTATCACATTGATATAATTAATTATGGTGCAAGAGGTAACATTTGAAAATGCATTTGAGAGATAGTTATAATCTAAATTTAATTCTTTAGTTAAATAATCTGAAATATTGATTTTTATCGAGCTATTGGCATTAACATACTCGTGGCAACATTTTTTTATTTTTTCAATCAAAATTCCACCTTTGCTTTCAACGATTTCCAATCCAACTTTTTGAATAATGCGGTTTAGTTTTTGCTTTTTTTCTACATTAATTTCCTCTTTAATAACAACCTCACCAAGTTCTACTTTGACAGGAGTTAAATGCAATTCTTCAAGGGCTTCCGTAACGACTACTTTACAGCTTTCACAAGCCATATTTTTGATGTAAATTTTTGTTGGTTTCATTTTTTAAAGAATGTTTTGCGGATATTTTTATAAATGGATATTTTTTTTAGATTATAATTTTTAAAATCGTGTATATTCTTAGTTTTTTGGAAGCAAGTAATTTGTACGATACTATCTTAGAATAAAATTCAATCTAAATTTACTTCTTTTTGAACTTATTAAAAATAGTTAGACGATTTACATCCTGTAGAGATAACAACGAAATCTCATGAGTAAAACTAAATGGTATAATGTAGTCTCTTCAAATGAATCCCAAAACGGCGACGGAATTATGCCTGTTTTGGGGATTCGGGTAAGGTGTATGTTTCAGGTGTAAAATGTTTGTTTATAGTCACTTATTTAATTATAACCCTAAATTAATTTTAGCATATTGCAATAACAAAATAGTTTTTGCATCATTAATCTCGCCAGTTGCAATCATATCATAGGCTTTGTCATAAGGCCATTCAATTACTTCAATTTCTTCTTGTTCATGTTCTAGACCACCTCCTTCACTTACTTTCATACTAGCATCATATTCACCAATAAAAAGATGTAGTGTCTCTGTTACTGCACCAGGTGACACAAAAGTCTCCATTACTTTTTGAACGGATTGAATACGATAACCTGTTTCCTCCTCTGTTTCACGAATGATGCATTCTTCAGGGTTATCTTTATCTAATAAACCAGCACAAACCTCAATCATCATTCCAGATGGATTTCCGTTGTAATACGTTGGAAGTCTAAATTGACGAGTCAAAACAATTGTTTTCAGTTCTCTGTTGTACAGTAAAATTCCAGCTCCGTTTCCACGGTCGTAGACTTCTCTTTTTTGTGTGATCCAGTTACCGTCTTTTTTTTGATAATCAAAAGTTACTTTGTTAAGCAGGTACCAATCGTCAGATAGGATTTCGGTTTTTTTAATTTTAAATTCAGGATTTTTCATAAGGAATAAAATATAAGTCAAAAAAAACGCTCTGAAATTCAGAGCGTAGATTTGTTATTTAAGTATCGTTTGTTTTCTGTCTGGCCCTACCGAAACAATTTTGATGGGTACTTCGACTTCTTTTTCAATAAATTCAATATATTCTTTCAATTCGATTGGTAACTCATCATAAGTAGTCATTCCAGTCAAATCTTGTTTCCATCCTTTGAATTCTTTGTAAACAGGAGTTACATTCTCTGGCTCGATGTTGTAAGGAAAGTGAGCTATGTTTTGACCTTTGTAGTTGTACTCAGTACAAACCTTTAAAGTTTCAAAACCAGAAAGAACATCACCTTTCATCATCATTAATTGCGTTACTCCATTCACTTGGATTGCATACTTTAAAGCTACGATATCCAACCATCCACAACGTCTTTGTCTACCTGTTACAGAACCAAATTCGTTACCAACTTTAGCCATAGTCGAACCATCTTCATCAAAAAGTTCAGTAGGGAATGGTCCACTACCTACACGAGTTACATAGGCTTTGAAAATTCCATAAACTTCTTTGATCTTGTTAGGAGCAATTCCTAAACCTGTACAAGCTCCAGCAGCAGTAGTGTTAGATGATGTTACAAATGGGTATGTCCCAAAATCAACATCTAATAAAGAACCTTGAGCTCCTTCACATAAGATTGCCTTACCTGATTTTTGCGCTTGGTGCATGTATTCTTCACTATCAATAAAATCTAATTTTTTGATTTCTTCGATAGATTCAAAAAACTCAGCTTCTAATTCGTCTAAGTTGTATTCTAATTCAACACCGTAAAATTTAATCATTGCCTCGTGCTTGTCAGCAAGAGAACGGTATCTTTCTTTAAAATCTTCTAGTTCGATATCACCTACTCTAAGTCCGTTTCTGCCAGTTTTGTCCATATATGTTGGACCAATACCTTTAAGTGTAGAACCGATTTTTGCTTTCCCTTTTGAAGCTTCAGAAGCTGCGTCAAGTAAACGGTGCGTAGGTAAGATTAAATGTGCTTTTCTAGAAATGATCAATTTAGCTTTGATGTCAATGTTGAATTTAGCTAATCCTTCAATTTCTTTTTGGAAAACTACTGGGTCAATAACAACACCATTTCCAATTACGTTAACCGCTGATTTATGGAAAATTCCAGAAGGAATGGTTCTAAGTACGTGTTTTATTCCGTCAAATTCTAGAGTATGTCCTGCATTTGGACCACCTTGAAAACGAGCAATAATATCGTATTTTGAGGTAAGAACATCAACAATTTTTCCTTTTCCTTCATCGCCCCATTGTAATCCTAATAATAAATCTACGGTCATTTTAATTTCTTTATTTAATCGTTAATTCCTTTTGGTGGTTAAATACAATTAGGCTTAACCACTTTATAAACTAATATGTTTTAATTGTTTTCTTCTTCTTTTTCCTCGTCAGTTTTTGGTTTTCTTTTGGCACCATAAAAATACAAGGAATGATTGGTGATTTCAACATCAAAAATCTCTTCGATAGTTTTCTTAATCGTTTGGATTCTTGGATCACAAAACTCAACAACCTCTCCAGTGTCTGTCATGATAAGGTGGTCGTGTTGTTTATCGAAATATGATTTTTCGTAATGTGCCTGATTTTGTCCAAATTGATGTTTACGAACTAAAGCACAATCCAATAACAATTCGATAGTATTGTATAGCGTCGCACGACTCACACGGTAGTTTTTGTTTTTCATTTTGATGTATAAATTTTCTACATCAAAATGTTCTTCACTATCGTATATTTCCTGAAGAATAGCATAACGTTCTGGCGTTTTTCTATGTCCTTTGTTTTCAAGATACATTGTAAAAACATTTTTTACAATTTCTTGGTTTTTGTTGTTATCTGTGGAAATGAGTGTCATATTCGGCAAAGATAAATTATTATTTTAATAGTTGTAAGGATTAAATTTAATTTTGTGAAAAATGAAAGCATTAAATCTCCTTGATTTTTTTTTAAATTAAAAACAGACTTATTTTAATTAGTATAAACCCTTGATACTTTGTCTACTCCATCAATTTTTTTAATATTGTCTATTAATTTTTTCAATATGCTATTGTTTTGAACAATGACGATTACTTGTCCTTTGAATAATCCTGCATCACCGCTTAGTGAAATACTTTGAATGTTAACATTCATATTGTTTGAAATGACTTTCGTCAATTCATTAGTAAGTCCAAGGGTATCCATTCCTGTAATATTGAGCATAGCCTTGAATTCTTGACGGGTGGAGTCAATCCATTTAGCAGGCATAATGCGATACGCATAATTGGATTGAAGCGAAATGGCATTAGGGCAATCTTTTTTGTGTACTTTGATACCGTCATTGATCGTCACAAATCCAAAAACTTGGTCTCCAGGAATAGGATTACAACAAGTCGAAAGTTTGTAATCGAGTTTGTCTTGCTCTTTTCCAAAAACCAACATGTCATAATTGTGATTCAATATTTGTTTATGAATCTCAGTATCGTTGGTTTTGTCAGATCGCTTGATTTTATTTTTAAAGAAATTAATTAATGTATTTCCTTTTTGAGCGGCATAATCTTTTAATTGTTGGTTTTCAATCGAGCCTACACCCACGCGATAGAATAAATCTAAGCTTGTTTTAAGATTGAAAAAATTAACCAATTCGTTGACTGTATTTTCATTTAAAGTAACTTTTAAATGTTTAAGTTTTCGGGTAAGGAGTTCTTTACCATGTTCCGCAATTTTCTTGGTATTTTCGTTTAATACATTTCGAATTTTATTTTTGGCACGTGATGTTGTTACATAATCGAGCCAGTTTACGGTAGGTTTTTGGTTTTGTGAGGTGATGATTTCAACTTGATCCCCGCTTTTTAATTCGTAATTAAGAGGTACTAATTTACCATTAACTCTCGTTCCTCTGGTTTTTATACCAATTTC
This sequence comes from Flavobacterium sp., assembly GCF_049590715.1. Classification (GTDB taxonomy): domain Bacteria; phylum Bacteroidota; class Bacteroidia; order Flavobacteriales; family Flavobacteriaceae; genus Flavobacterium. The sequence goes on along the minus strand of NZ_JBAWDL010000317.1, from coordinate 2,551 downwards.
AGAGTGAATAGAAAAGGCAAAATCTAACGAAGTCGCTCCTTTGGGTAATGATTTGATATCCCCTTTGGGAGTAAATATGTAGATTTCTTTAGAATACAAGTTCATTTTGAAATCTTCGACAAAATCTACAGCACTAGTTTCAGAATTTTCAAGGGCTTCTCTTAATAGATTAAGCCATACATCGAGTCCGTTTTCTTCGGTTTCTCCATTTTTGTATTTATAATGAGCGGCGTATCCTTTTTCTGCAATTTCATCCATACGTTCGCTACGAACTTGTACTTCGACCCAGCGCCCTTTTGGTCCCATTACGGTGATATGTAAAGCTTCATATCCAGTGGATTTTGGAGAGGAAATCCAATCACGCAAACGACTTGGACTTGGTCTATAATGGTCTGTAACAACAGAATAGATTTTCCAAGCAATAAATTTTTCATCGTGTGGGTTTGATTTGTAAACAATACGCAAAGCAAATTTGTCGTAAACTTCGTCAAAAGATACATTTTGAGCTTTCATTTTTCTATGAATAGAATAAATGGATTTAGGTCTCCCTTTGATGATATAGTCCACACTTTCAGCGTCAAGAGATGCTTTCAGGACTGATGAGATGTCCTTAATATAATTGTCTTGTTGCTCTTTTGTTTCTTTTATTTTACTTACAATTTCGTTGTAAAGAACAGGTTCTGTATATTTTAATCCTAAATCCTCTAGTTTTGTTTTGATGTTGTAAAGTCCTAAACGATGGGCAAGTGGGGCATAGATGTATAAAGTTTCAGAGGCTATTTTTTCTTGTTTATAATCATCCATTGAATCCATCGTTTGCATATTATGCAACCTGTCAGCAATTTTGATTAAGATTACCCGTACATCATCGTGTAAGGTTAATAACATTTTACGAAAATTCTCAGCTTGCATAGACACTTTCATGTCTTTTTGTACCAAAGATATTTTGGTCAAGCCTTCCACTAATTGTGCTACTTTTGGATTAAATAAACGTTCGATATCTTTGACGGTCGTAGGTGTATCTTCGACAACATCATGCATTAAAGCCGCTGCAATTGAGGTAGCTCCCAAACCAATTTCGGATGCCACAATTTTTGCAACTGCAATGGGATGAAAGATATACGCTTCTCCTGATTTCCGACGTTGATCTTTATGTGCTTCAACCGCCACATCAAAAGCCTTGCGTATCAGTTTTTTATCCTCAGTTGTTAACGTTTGGTAACTGATGCGTAGTAATTCTTTATATTCTTGCGCAATGGCTTTATTCTCTTTTTCAATGTCAATTTCTATCATAAGTGGCAGGTTCAATTTCTAAAAATAAGCATAAGTTGGCATATATGCAAGTGGTTTTTTAGTCCTTAGTTTATAGTCCATAGTGCTTAGCAAATAGTTCTTAGTCCATGGTCTTAGCCAATAGATCTTAGTTGTTAGTTCATCGTCTTTTGGATTAACTAAAGACTAAAAAAACTAAAACCCTCTTTGTCTTTTCGCTTCAAAAATTAATATAGCTGCGGCAACTGATACATTCATGCTGTCTATTTCTCCTTGCATCGGAATAATGATGTTTTGAGTTGCTGCTTCACGCCATTCTTGAGTTAATCCAGTAGCTTCAGTACCCACTACTAGAGCGGTAGGGGAGGTGTAGTCTTGTGTGTGATACGAAGTAGAGTTTTGTAGTGTAGCGCAATAAAAGTTGATTTTTTTTTCTTGTAAGTAGGCTATAATTTCTTCTGTAGTTCCAGTGGCAATTTGGTTAGTAAACAAACAACCTACGCTGGAACGTACAATATTTGGGTTGTATAAATCACTTTTGGGATTAGCTATAATGACAGCATCGAGATTGGCTGCATCGGCGGTACGTAATAAAGCACCAATATTTCCTGGTTTTTCAGGTGCTTCGGCAATAATAATTAACGGGTTGTCAGATAATTTCAAATCCGTTAATTGCATCGATTTTGTTTTGGCTACAGCCAAAATTCCTTCGGTAGTATCTCGATAGGCTAATTTTTGAAAAACATCTTTATTAATTTCAATAAAATCAGCTATTTTGGTGATTTTTTTTGCTTCCTCTTCTGAGCAAATTTCAGGATAAAATAAAACCGTTTGAATTTCGTATCCCCCTTTAATAGCAATTTCAATTTCTCTTTTCCCTTCGATGATAAAGGTACCTGTCTGTTTGCGGTTTTTTGCTTTTTCTTGTAATAAAACCAAAGATTTTATAAAAGGATTTTGAACGGAAGTGATTTGTTTCATTTTTAATATTACATCAGTAGAGAAAGCAAAGTTACAAAGGATTTCCATTTTAATTTACAGAATCGATAAAAAGTCTTATTTTCACGGTTTATAAAACTACCATAGTGCATCAGTATACCGTTAGACAATATCAAAAATCAGATTATAAACAATGGAATGACTTTATAAGTCAGGCCAAAAATGCAACCTTTCTGTTTCATAGAGATTTTATGGAATACCATCAAGATCGATTTGAGGATTATTCGTTGATGGTTTTTGATAATGAAAAGTTGGTAGCTGTATTACCTGCTAATAGAGT
>NZ_JBAWDL010000316.1:0-27589 GCF_049590715.1 Flavobacterium sp. | reverse complement strand
GTGTACCAGACAGTAAAGAAGATTTAGAATTAAATAGCCCAGAGGAAAAAAAAGACGATGGAGTTGTTGATTTTGAAATTGAATATGTACGTGTTTGGCAAAAAAATTAAACAATTAAACAATAAATTAAACAATAAATTAAACAATAAATTAAACAATAAATTAAACAATAAATAAAACAATTAACTTTTAAAATTAACATGATGAAAAAAATTATTGTAACATTCTTAATGATTATTTCTGTTGGTGTTTTTGGTCAAAACGCAAGTCAAGAAAATAAAATTAAATATTTTGTAGATGCAGCTACTAAAGAATTTAGTTTAAGTAGAAAGCAGTCAAGGCAATTATTGGCAGCACGTAATAAATATATTGAAGATTATATGGGAGTGATGGGTAAGGTAAAAAATGGTGTCATTTCCCAAGATGAAAAAGCAAGTAAAATTAATGATGTCAATGTTGAATTTAATGAATCCTTTGCTAAAATTTCAGGGAAGTCACTAACTGAACTTCAACCCTTTTTTAGAAGTATGTCTGAAGAGTTAAAGAATGTTAAATCTTATTAATTAAAGGGAATAGGAGAAAAATTAGTTTTTTTAAAATCCATTGATTATATACTTTTGTAAGTTTTAATCAATGGGTTTTTATTCTTTTTTGGTTTGTCTAGTTTTTGTCATTGTTATTTGCTTTTATTTTGTTTATTTATTTTATAGTATTGCCTTTTTAATAGTTATTTAAGTGTGTTGATATGAAAAGAAACTTTCTTTTTTTGAGTTTTATAATGTTATTTTCAAATGTGCTCTTTTCACAAAATGATTGGGAAAATGAATTGGTATTTGAAAAAAACAAAATGCAATCCCGTGTTCCTTCTTATTCATATAAAAGTGAAAAGGATGCCTTAGAAGGGAACAGAGATAAATCCCGTATTAAATCTTTAAACGGTACATGGAAATTCAACTTTGTAGATAAATCAGAGGATCGTCCTACTGATTTTATGACTGCAACTTTTAGTGGTGCTAAAAATTGGAATGATATTGAAGTGCCTTCTAACTGGGAATTGAAAGGATACGGACAACCTATTTATACAAATATTGTTTATCCTTTTACTCCTAATATTTTGGATAGTACTTTGAAATATGACTGGAGAGGTCCGCAACCTCCTTTACCTCCAAAAATTTATAGAGACAATCCAGTAGGAAGTTATTATAGAGATTTTGAAGTGCCAACAGATTGGAATGATCAGTCTGTAATTTTGCATTTTGGTGGTGTTACTTCGGCTTTTTATCTTTGGGTAAACGGTAAAGAGGTGGGCTATAGTCAAGGAAGTTGCTTAGCTGCGGAGTTTGATATTACTAAATATTTAAAGCCAGGTAAAAATAGAGTTGCTTTACAGGTCTTTCGCTATAGTGACGGAAGTTACTTAGAGGATCAAGATATGTGGCGATTGAGTGGTATTCATCGTGAAGTGTATTTGATGGCGCAACCTAAAATTGCATTGAATGATTTTTTTGTTAAAACTAAATTTGATAACAACTATCAAGATGCTAAATTAGAAATCCGTCCTTTATTATGGGTTCAAGATGATGCATCTAAATTAAAAAACTATAAAATTACTGCTGAATTATATGATGCGGCTAATAATAAAGTTTTAGTGAATCCTCTTTCTGTAGATGTAGAAAAAGTATATAAAGAAAGATGGCCGGCTAGAGATATCACTAAGTTTGCATTTATGGAAGCGACTATTCGTAGTCCTCATAAATGGTCGGCTGAGGATCCTTATTTGTATAAATTAGTATTTAATGTAATTAATGCTAATGGAGAAGTAGTGGAGTCTAGAAGTAAAAAAATTGGTTTCAGAAAAATAGAATTTAGCAAAAATAATGAGTTACTGGTAAATGGAAAAGTAGTGAAGATTATGGGGGTAAACCGTCATGATCATCATCCTACTCGTGGAAAAGCTTTAACTCATGATGATTTAAGAGAGGATATTGAAACCTTAAAGAAGTATAATTTCAATGCCGTTCGAACTTCGCATTATCCTAACGATCCTTATTTTTATGAATTATGCAATGAATATGGTTTGTATGTTATGGATGAAGCTAATATTGAAGCACATCATCTAGGAAGTTACATTCCGCAACAACCAACTTGGGCTGCGCCAATTTTGACTAGAGTAATCAGAATGGTTGAAAGAGATAAGAACGAACCTTGTATTATCTCTTGGTCTTTAGGGAATGAGAGTGGTACTGGGCCTGCTTTTGCTGCTGCTGCGGGATGGGTACGTGATTTTGATCCTTCACGATTTATACATTATGAAGGTGCGCAAGGAGATCCTGAAGATACACAATATGTGGAAGGGGTAGCTAATGAAATCAATAAATGGCCTACTTATGCTAATCCTGATGATAAAAATTATGTTGATGTATTAAGTAGAATGTATCCTGATTTGTCACAATTAGTGAGTATGTCTGATAATGCACATATAACCCGTCCTATTATTATGTGTGAATACCTTCATGCTATGGGGAATTCAATAGGTGGTTTGGGTGATTTTTGGGATGAAATACGTGCTAGACCTAACTTGATCGGAGGTTTTATTTGGGATATGAAAGACCAAGGTTTAGTAAAAAAAGATACTAAAGGTAAAGATTTTTATGCTTATGGCGGTGACTTTGGAGATATTCCTAATGATAGTAATTTTTGCATCAATGGGGTCTTTGCGCCTGATTTGAGTCCAAATCCTCATGCTTGGGAATGTAAATTTGTTTTCCAACCAGTAGTTTTTGAAGCTTCAGATATAAAGAATTCAGTGGTTAGAATTTCCAATCGTTTTTCTTTTTCAAATTTAAATGAATATGAAATTCGTTGGGAAGTTACTGAGAATGGTAAGGTAATTCAATCTGGAGTTTTACCTCAGTTAGCGTTGGAGGCTGGTGCTTCTACAACCGTTACTTTACCAATAAAAGGAATTAAAATCAACGATAATTCAGAGTATTTTATTCGTATGTCATTGAATGAAAAAACAAATCGTTTATGGTGTGAAAAAGGATTTGAAGTGGCTAAAAACCAATTTGTACTTCAATCTAAAAATGCTACTCCAGTTATTGTTTTAAAATCGAAAGATAAAATTACGGTAGATGAGACAGCTTCTGATGTGGTGGTTAATGGAAAATCATTCTCGGCTGTAGTTTCTAAATTGAATGGGGAATTAATATCCTATAAAATTAAAGGAGAAGAGCAGGTATTGTCTCCGTTAAAACTGAATATGACTCGACCTGTTATTGATAATGATATTAGAGGTGCTAATACTAGGAGTTTCTCTAAATCACAAGAGTTTTGGGCTAAACTTCCGATGGCATTGATAACCTCTGGCGTATTAGTAAATAATGAGGTGAATACTGTAAAAATAATAGTGAAACAAAATTTAGAGTCTAAAGTGAAATTGGATAAAATATATACCATTTCAAATGATGGAAGAATCAATGTGAAAATTACAATGGATGCTGATGCAAGTTTGCCTGATTTAATTCGTTTTGGAGTAACAATGGGGGTTTCGGATTCTTATAAAAAGACTGCTTACTATGGGAATGGTCCAATGGAAAACTACAGCGACCGTAAGAGGAGTGCTGAAGTAGGAGTCTATAGTTTGAAGACTGATGATGTGTTTTTTAATTATATTTTTCCTCAAGAAAATGGAAATCACACAGACACTAGATGGTTGAAATTAAGTGCTGATGGGAAGTCTGGATTGCAGATAACTGGAGATCCATTGTTTGGGTTTTCTATCTGGCCTTATGCTGCAGAGAACATCAACAAAGCAAGACATCCATACGATTTGAATCCTCAAGGGTTTTATACTCTTAATCTTGATTTGGTTCAGTTGTCTTTAGGGGGGACTTTATCAAATAGATTGCCACAATATTTATTAAAATCAGGTAAATATAGTTTTGAATTTAATTTATCCTCTTTGGATAAATAGTTATTTTTTTATTTTTTTTTTTAGATTTTAAAAGCCTGTTCGATTTTGGACAGGCTTTTTTTATCACATATGAACGCTGTAAGTCTCTTTTTAAGGGTAATTATGGATTACTACAAGGTAAATTTTGAATATAAATAACGATTCTCTAAAGGTAACTTTGTAAGAATCTATTAATCGGATTATATAATTATGAGTACTAAAACTTTTATTAGTGTTGATTGGGGAACTACAAATTTACGTTTGAGATTGGTAACAGTACCTTCATTGACAATTATTGAAGAGGTTGTTTCGCCAAAAGGAATTAAAACTGTATACAATGAATGGTTGGCCGCTGGAGGAGAAAAAGAAAATTATTTTTTAAATTTTTTAAAAGAGCAACTCGCTAGTTTTAAAACGGATTTATGTCCTGATGTTCTGGTTGTTATTTCGGGAATGGCTTCATCAAGTATTGGTCTTAGAGAATTACCTTATTCTGATTTGCCTTTTAAAACGAATGGTAAATCATTGAATATTGAAACAATTCAATCGCCTGATTTTCCTTATACCATTAAATTAATCTCAGGGGTTAAGTCAGATTCTGATGTGATTCGAGGAGAAGAAGTTGAGATTATTGGTTTGGTAAATGATAAGGACAAAAAGAAAACTGTAGTTTTTATAACTCCTGGAACGCACAGTAAACATGTAGTGTGTGAAAAAGGAGTCGTGACTAATTTCTTTACCTACATGACTGGCGAAATTTTTAGTGTTATCTCTGAGCATACTATTTTGAAAGCTTCTATCGAAAAATCTGACTTTGATGCTTCCGTTTTAGCTTCATTTGAACAAGGTGTTCTAAAATCGATGGAAGGGAAATCGTTATTGAATACTTTTTTTAAAGTGCGAACCAATACTTTGTTCAAAGAAAAAAATAATATTGAAAATTATTATTATTTAAGTGGTTTATTGATTGGTAGCGAGCTAAAAACGTTGGAAGAAATTGACTGTGATTATGTCAAATTATGTGCAGGAGGAAAATTATTCGAACTCTATTATAGAGCGATTTCGATATTGGGTTTGGTTTCAAAAACAAAAATTATTCAAGCCGATGTAGTAGATACAGCAGTTGTAAAAGGACAATGGAATATTATTAAAAACCAATTTTAGAAAAATAAGATGGGAACAAATTATAAAGAAGAGTTATTCGAAAAAATGCCTATTGTAGGGATTATTAGAAATGTTTCTTTGGAAGTAATAGAGGAGTTTTTGCCCTATTATAAAAAAGCAGGTTTAACAACCTTGGAGATCACCATGAACTCCGCTAATGCATGTGATATTATTAAAGCAATTGCAGAGAAACACTCAGATATTAATGTAGGTGCTGGTACCGTTTGTACGATGGCGGATTTGATGATGGCATTAGATGCAGGTGCAACTTTCATTGTAACTCCTATTATGGATGTTGATGTAATGAAGTATTGCAAGGATCATGCTATTCCAATTTTCCCTGGTGCTTTTTCGCCATTGGAAATTTACAACGCTAATAAATTAGGAGCAACAGCGGTTAAAATATTTCCAGCTACACAATTAGGACCTGGATATATTAAAGATGTTTTAGCACCTTTAAATACCATCAAATTATTGCCCACAGGAGGCGTTGCCTTGGATAATATTCAATCCTTTTTTAAAGCAGGTGCTGTTGGAGTAGGAATGGGTGGGTCTTTATTTGATAAAAAAATGATTGATGAAAAAGACTATGAAGCGCTTTACAATCATTTTAAAAGTATTTGTGATAAAGTTTTGGAAATTAGATAAACTAGAATTATTTACAAGTAAAATTAAATCATTATATATGATTTAAAGTGATAATTTTACTACTGAGTTGTTCTTTAAATTAATAAAAATAATAAAAGAGGACTGATGGCTTCTTTTTGATATAAATAGAAATAAAATGGTAATTGAAAAAATTGAAACGTTTGTATTGAGAGATGTACTTTCTCAAAGCTTTTTCTTTTCGCAATGGGAATACTCAGAAAGATGTATTTGTGTTGTGAAAGTAACTTGTTCTGATGGAACTTATGGATGGGGGGAAGGATATGGTCCTGCTGCAATCTTAGAATCGGGAATCAAATTTTTAGAACCTATGGTTATTGGTCAAAATCCTTTAGAAAATGAAGTGATTTGGAACCGTATGTACCGCAGAACGTTAGATTATGCTCGTAGGGGTATTTTAGTAGCTTCGATGAGTGCTATTGATATTGCTGTTTGGGATTTGAAAGGAAAAATATTAGGACAATCCGTTTCAACTTTATTGGGTGGAGTACACAGAACCAAAATCCAACCTTATGCAACAGGTTTGTATTTTACATGTCATGATAATCCAGCAAAAGATTTTGAGGCTGAAGCGAGATTATATATTTCTCAAGGATTCAAAGCGATGAAAATGAAAGTGGGTCTTGGTATCAAAGCGGATGTTGAAAACGTAAGAAGAATGCGTGAAATCATTGGTGATGATGTTCAGTTAATGGTTGATTCTAATCATGCTTATACTTTAAGAGAAGCGATTGAATTATGTAGAAAGATTGAAAAATATGATATTAGTTGGTTTGAAGAACCAATCTCTCCTGAGTTTTATGAACAATATCATGAATTAAGACAAAAAACGTCTATTCCTATTTCAGGAGGAGAATGTGAATATTTACGTTTTGGTTTCCAGCAGTTGATTCAAAATAAATCAGTAGACATCTTACAACCAGATATTTGCTCTAGTGGAGGACTTACAGAAGCAAAACGTATTTCGGCTTTGGCGACAGCCAATGGTTTAGATATTATTCCACATACTTGGGGAACAGCAATCGGAATTCATGTTGCTATGCATTTTATTGCTAATTTAGAGTGCATTCCGGGTCGTATGTACAAACCTAATTTCTTGATGGAATACGATCAAACAGAAAATGGACTTCGTGAAAAATTAACTTTTCCTTCCATTGTCATGAAAGATGGTTATATTGAGGTGCCAAATAGACCAGGTTTAGGTATTGATGTGAATGAAGATGTTTTGATGGAATATTGTATCTCTAAGAATTTAAATAAATTAGCAATCTAAGAAATTCTCATACGAATGAAAACACAAAATTTTGGTTACAAGAAATTATACATCAACGGAGAATTAGTTGATGCTGTAAGTGGCGAAAAAGCAGATGTGATTTGTCCTGCAACAGGAGAATCTATTGCTCAAGTTGCGCTTGCAGGTACTGCTGATGCTCACAAAGCATTAGAAGCGGCTCAAAAAGGATTTAAATATTGGTCTAAATTACCTTTGGTTGAAAGAACGGCCTGGATGACCAAATTAAGAATGGCTATTCTTGAAAAATCTGATGAATTACGTTCAGCAATGGTTCACGAAATGGGGAAAACCTATGCTGGTTCTGCTGAAGATATTGAAGCGATTAGCAATGCTTTAGAATGGTATCCAGCGGCAATGAAAAACCGTAGAGAAGAGCAAATTCCAGATTACGAAAACACACATACACATAAAATAGTTGAACAACCAGCGGGAGTTGCTGTAGCTTATTTAGCTTGGAATTTCCCATTGTTGAATGTGGGGTTCAAAATAGGACCAGCATTAGCAGCTGGATGTTCTTTGATTATCAAACCATCTGAAATGTCTCCTTTATCATCATATATTATTGGTGAAATTTTACATGATATCAATTTTCCTGCTGGTGTAGTAAATATCTTAGCAGGGCCTTCTGCTGAAGTAGCGACTACAATGACTACTAGTACTATTCCTGCTGTTTTAACCATGATTGGTTCTACAGCTACGGGTAAAAAAATTATTGCGGATAGTACGACTTCTATCAAGAAGCTTGGAATGGAATTAGGAGGAAACGCACCATTTATTGTATTTGAAGATGCTGATTTTGATACTGCATTGAATTTAGCGATTGGATTGAAATTTGGAAATAGTGGTCAAATTTGTGTGGCTGCCAACAGAATTTTTGTTCATAAAAATATTTACGATAAGTTCTTAGCTGCTTATATCGATAGAGCTTCAAAAATTAAATTAGGATTTAGTGTTGATCCTAACGAAGCAGTAGATATGGGACCTGTGGTAACTCGTAAGGATAGAGACAGAATGTTTGATTTAGTGCAAGATGCGGTAAGCAAAGGAGCTAAATTAGAATACGGTGGAAAAGTTCCTGCTGGTTTTCCGGAAAATGGAAACTGGATTGAACCAACAGTAGTTTCAGGAATTACAACTGATTCTCGTTTGTTTAGAGATGAAACTTTTGGACCTGTTGCAGGAATTATGAGTTTTGAATCTGATGATGAAGTTTTAGCTTTAGCTAATGATACAGAATACGGGTTGGCTTCGTATATTTTTACCAACAATCACAAAAGAATACAACGTTTTACCGAAGATTTAGAGTTTGGAGAAATTCAAATCAATGGAGTGAAATACGCTATTTATTTGCCTCACGGTGGAATCAAAAATAGTGGAATTGGACATGATTGTTCACACTTGGCTTTGGAAGACTATTTAGTAAAAAAGAGAGTTTCAACCGCACTTTAATTATTAACTATTAACTAACTAATATAAAATGGATACATTAACGTTATCATTTTTACTTGTCATTTTTGCAAGTATTTTTCAAGGTTCTTTTGGACTAGGAATGAAATTTATGGCTCCCCTTAAATGGGAAGCTTGGTGGCTAGTTCACTCTACCTTTGCTTTGATTTTGTTACCTTCGGCTTGGGCTTATTTGGTCGTGCCTGATTTGTTTGCAGTGGTTACTTCTGCTCCTTCAGATGTGATTATTGAAGCTATGATCTATGGTGGATTGTGGGGTATTGGTGGAATCCTTTTTGGAAAAAGTGTTCCTTATATCGGTATTTCTTTGACTTATGGAATCGTAATGGGCGTTTGTTCTGCAGCAGGGGCTTTGATTCCTTTGTTTATGAATGCAGGAGAAACAGAGAAACCTTCGTTTCCGTATATTATTGTGGGTGTATTGATTATGATGGTGGCTATTGCTATTACAGCTTATGCAGGAATCCAAAAAGATAAGTTGACACATGCTGATGAAAATGCTGAAAAAGTAAATCTTCCTATGGGATTGATAATTGCTGTTTTAAGTGGATTATTATCGGCTGCCTTAGCTATTGGTTTTGGTAAGGGTGAATCTATTGGTAAATTAGCTGAAGAGTCGGGCGCTATTGCTAGAAATGGTAGTTTGGCTATTTGGGTAGTTGTGTTATGGGGTGGTTTTGTAGTAAATGCAGGCTATTCTTTATTTCTATTAGCTAAAAATAATACGTGGAGTTCATTTTCAACGCCTAATGCTGGTAAAGCCTTTGCGTGGTCTATTGGAGCTGCGGTATTATGGTTTGGTGCATTAGGGATTTACGGACAAGGAGCTACTTTAATGGGAGATATTGGCAAGATTATTGCTTGGCCTATTATGCTTGGGTTGTCTCTTATTGTAGGTAATGTTTGGGCGTACACTAATAACGAGTGGGAAGGCGCTAAAAAACCGTTCAGCATCTTATTAGTAGGTGTATTTGTATTGATTATTGCGGTAATAATTACTGGGTATTCGGGAACACTAAACGGTTAGTATTAAAAAAAAATACAAATCTTAAAAAAAATTAAAATTTAATATAATAATGAAAACAGCTATAATTTTAAGTTCGCTTTTCTTTGCAACTGTTTCTTTTGGACAGAACAAAGGAATTGTAGATAATACTAACAGTCCAAATGTGAAACTGAAAAGTATCAACATTGGTGATTGTCATTGGACCAAAGGATTTTGGGCAGACAAGTTCAAAATTTGTGAAGATAAAATGTTGCCTTATATGGGGAAGGTTTTAATGGGTGATGTAGGTCATGGTTATAATAACTTCAAATATGCTGCTGGACTTGAAAAAGGAAAGCATAAAGGATTTGCATGGCACGATGGGGATTTTTACAAATGGATGGAAGCTTCGGCTTATGTTTATGCACAAAATAAAGATCCTAAAATCTTAAAACAATTAGATGATATCATCGCAGTAATTGCAAAAGCGCAATTGCCAAACGGATATTTACAAACTACGATACAATTGAGCGATAACAAAATCGATCCTTTTGAAAATCGTAAGTATCATGAAATGTACAACAGTGGTCACTTGTACACAAGTGCTTGTATTCATTACCGTGTTACGGGTAAAAAGAATTTCTTAGATATCGCTGTCAAACATGCTGATAACTTATATAATGTGTTTTTTCAAGATACTAAACAATATGCTCGTTTTGGTTTCAACCAAACTCAAATTATGGGATTAGTGGAATTGTATCGTACAACTAAAGACAAAAAATACTTGGCTTTAGCTGAGAAATTCATCAACCGTAGAGGACATAATGGTATTGAAGAAAATTCAACTACTAAAGGATATCCAGTAGGAGATATGGTTCAGGAGTTCACACCATTGCGTGAGTCTAACGAAGCAGTAGGACATGCCGTTTTAGCATTGTACTATTATGCTGGTGCGGCTGATGTAGCTGCTGAAACAGGAGAAAAAGCCTTAGTAGATGCTTTAGATAGACTATGGGAAAATGTAACGGAAAAGAAAATGTATGTAACAGGCGCTGTAGGTCAAACGCATTATGGTGCTTCTACTAACCGTCAAATGATTGAAGAAGGTTTCATTGATGAATACATGATGCCAAATATGACAGCATACAACGAAACCTGTGCTAATATTTGTAACTCGATGTTTAGCTACCGCATGATGGGATTAAACGGAAAATCAAAATATGCTGATGTGATCGAAAATGTTTTGTTCAACAGTGCATTATCAGGAATTAACTTAGCGGGTGATAAATATTATTATTCAAACCCATTACGTAAAATTCACGGTTCTAGAGATTATTCTAAAATGAATACAGAATATCCTGAGCGTCAATCATACTTAGAGTGTTTCTGTTGTCCTCCTAACTTAGTACGTACTATTGCTCAAGTTTCTGGATGGGCTTATAGCTTGTCTGATAAGGGGGTTTCTGTAAACTTATACGGAGGTAATAAATTAGATACTAAATTAATAGATGGTTCTACATTAAAACTTGAGCAGGTTTCTAATTATCCTTGGGATGGAAATGTGAAAGTAACTATCGATGAGTGTAAAAAAGAAGCTTTCGAAATATTGTTCCGTATTCCAAATTGGGCAAAAGGAAGTAAACTAATGGTAAATGGTTCAGATTCAGGAATTACTGTAGTACCAGGAGAATTTACTAAAATTGACAGAAAATGGAAAAAAGGTGACGTTGTGACTCTTGATATGCCAATGGAAGTAATGTATATGGAAGGAAACGGACGTATTGAAGAAGTTCGTAACCAAGTAGCTGTAAAAAGAGGTCCAGTAGTGTACTGTGCTGAATCAACTGACTTGCCAAAAGGAACAAGTATCTTGGATGTATATCTTTCAGGAGATACTAAATTTGATGTAAAATACCGTCCTGATTTATTAGGTGGTGTTACCTCAATTAGTACTGATATGATGATTCGAAAAGATACTAAGTCTAACACAATGTATCATCCAGTTTCTAAACCAGTGTTAGAAAGCACTAAAGTTTCTTTAGTTCCTTATTATGCTTGGTCAAACAGAGGGGATTCAGAAATGACCGTTTTCTTGCCAATTATCTGGAAATAAAATAGTTTCATAAAATAGTGATAAAAAACGTTGATAGTAGTAATACTGTCAACGTTTTTTTTATGCTTGTTGGGAAGTTCATGTTTAATACAATTGAATTAAAAGTATCCCAGGGCTTTTAACAGTTCTGATTTCTCTCGAGTATCATTGCGTAAATTTAAGTCTGTAGGGTAAGCATTATCTTGAGGCCATGTAGTAGCGCTCATTAGTACCATCCCTCTATTTTAGTTTTCGTCGTTGAATCTTGAACACGAATCGTCTTTTGACTCACTTTTATCTTGCTCAAGTTTAATTTTAAAGCAATATTTTTCTCGATAATTGAGTTGAGAGCATCTAAACTTAAATGTTTTCGGGACATAACAAATAAGACAGTACCAAATGGAGGTTCATCTGAAAAATTAGAGTAACTCAAGAGATGGTGCATAGAGATATTTTCTGAAATTAGAGTAACTGTTTCACAGTTGTCTACATCCAAATCATTGCTTGATAATCATTGGCTCTAAAGCAATCCATCTGTTTCCAGAATTTAATTTTTTTATCAAAAGGAGGCTCATGTCCTTCAAATCAAACTTATTTTGCTGATAAAATTAGATCTTTGTATACAATTTCTGGGGACTGTTTTGTGTAATACCTTAACTTAGTTTCTTACACATAGTTTTGAATGATACTCATTTTGACAAGCGTTACTATGAAAATAAAACATGATTTTGAGCCTGATGGAGCCGATATCCTCGTAGAGCTGAGCGAAACGAGATAAAGGCGAGAGCAGGAAAGGAAGCAGTTTTTAAAACGAGATATTATGCTCAAAAAAAAATCGAACTAGCATAGGAGACTAGTTCGATCGTGAGTTGAAATAAATTAGTATTCTTATTTTTTGTTTGAGAATATTTGTGGGTTGATGTTAACCATGACATACGTCCAGTTGTTTGTGCTATCTTTTAATCCTGTACTCCCTTTGAGCGCTACCATAGCATCTGAAGCAAACATTTGAGAGTATCCTGCCACTAGCGTAATATTTTTATTAACCTTGTAAGCGGCAGTTACGTCCAGTTCCGTTCCTAAGTAAGAATCTTGTTCCACCGTTCCAGCAAATACTTTGTTCGGGGCATAGAATAAATGTGGTGCTACGGATAGATTTACTTTTTTTATAGGGAAATCAAGTTTAAGTGATAAGTCTTGTAATCCTACCGAGTTGGCATGGTTTCCTACGTAGAAATAATCCATAAAACCATTGAAGGCATGGTTGGTACCAAATATAGGGTTGAATGATTTTAGGGTATTTGAAGTTGAATTTTGGTCTTTACCGGATAAGAATTCATATCCTATAGTGGCTTTGAATTTTGGTGTAAAAGCGTAGCCAATATTTACTGCTGCTTCCCAAGCGGATACTTCGTTAACGCCTACTTTACCAGTTTGTCCGTATAAGCTGAAATCCAGATTTAGTTTTTTACCAGCGTAATTGACATAGGTTCCAAAAGTTTGAGAATAATTAGTTTCAATATCAGTAAGTGTTTTTAGATATTCTCTACCTACGTTTAGAGCTAATAAGCTTACTCCTAGTTTTTGGATATTAGTATGGTACCAAGCGTATTGCATGTCTTTGAAGTCGGTTGTGAATGGGATTGTGGGTGCTACTTTTGCTTCGGTATCTGCGTTTAAGGCTACTCCTAAATCCAGTTGGTCTTTGTTTCCTTTGTATTTGAACAATAGCGCATCAAAACTACGTCCTTGATTGGCCCAATCTAATCCGCCAATGATTCTTTGGTTGTCATACGCTAACATTTGGCGACCTACTTTAGTGCTCCATTTTTCGGTAAAGCTGTATTGTGCCCAACCTTCATATAAAGCAATTCCGTTTTTGTCAGTGGCAGTATTTCCCAGTGTACTTACATTACCCCAAGTACGTACGTTTTGCAAAGACATTTTTAGTTTTAATTTTTCATCTCCATAATTTAGATTTACTCTAGTTCGTTGACCAATAAATGAAGTGTGACTTGTGGTAGGTGTTAGTAAGGTTCCAAAACCGTTAGTATATTCGTAACGAGGTCTAATTTGGATATCAGAACTATATTCTTGTGCGTAGGTACTCGCACTAATGAAACCTAATAAGCTAAAAGAAATTGTTTTAAGTGACTTCATAATAATTGATTTTAATTTTTGTTTTTTCTAATGATCTACAGGACAAATGTAAGTACGTATTTGTACGTAATGACAGTGTGATTGACATCAAAAAAAATGTTTTTTAACCTTGTATGTATTACCCTGTAACAGATTAACACCTGTGTTTTAGCATGGAATAAGGGTAAGTTTTTGTTATTTAGTTGTTTATAAAATACGTATAGGATACTAAGGAAGTGAAATGTTGTTTAAGTAAAAAAGAGTTGGCTTTTTTTTACCGTTAAGATGCTAAGGAGCTTGCATAGCTCTGTGTGTGTATTAAAAAGTGTAATCCTTCTATTAGTCATATAACTGATGTTCTTCCTATGTGTTTTAAACAGAACAGTAAACACATAAGGGTATAGGAAAAAAGGGAGATAGGCCAATATATTGACTCCTATAAGTCAATGTGTTCCTCTTGAAAAGTGTAACGTCTTTTATTAGCTATAAAACTATGTTTCTATTTGTTTTTGAAAAAAAGCTCTTGAAAGTATTCACAAAGCTATATTAAAACTGGCGGTGTTCAGCTATTTCAGCTTGTAGTTTTGTAATTTCTAACAGGCTGATTTTTTTACCTACAATATTTATCAAGGATTCTTTTTTGAGGCTTGAAAAAATTCTGGTGACTTGTTCGTCAGTGGTTCCTGCAAAATCAGCGATTTCTTTTCGAGATAGACTGACGTTGATGAGATGGTTTGTTTGTCCAAATTTTTTAAGCAAATGCAATAAGGTGTCAATAACGCGTTCTCGTACATTCATTTGGGCAATTTTTTTGATTTTGTTCTCGCTTTTGTTGAGTTCTTCAGCATAAAAAAGCATCATATCATAGGTAAATTCGGGAATTGTTTTTAGAATTTGTTGCATGATGTTGTTGCTGAAGTTACACAGTACAGTATCTTCTAGAGCAGCTGCACCAATTAAGTAACGGTTACTGGTTCCGAAACCTCTAAATCCAATGGTATCTCCTTCTTGTGCTAATCGTACAATTTGTTCCCGACCATAGATTCCTGTTTTAAGGATTTTTACTTTTCCTTTTTGTAGAAAATACAATCCTTGAGTAGGAGCGCCTTCAATCATAAACTGTTGTCCTTTTTTGCAAGGGAAAGTGTTTTTTTGCAAAACAAAATCTTGCATTTTTTCGAGATGCAAATGTTTTTTGATGAAACAACTTGTGTTAACGCAAGTACTACAGTCGGTGTGTATACGATTCATAATGGATCTTATTGTGATTATGCTAAAACAAAATTACATATATAAATAAGTATTTGTACTTATTTTAAAGATAAAAATACTAGGTAGATGATGATTTGAGAATTTGGTAATTTGAGAAGTTTTTTTTAGTTATAAAGCAAAATGAAGTCCTTATTTAAACCGTATTTATAATGGTGTTTTTTTAGCTTTTTGTAGGTTTTAAAAAAAAAAGAAGATTGTTTCTTTTTTTTAGCAACATTAGTAGAATTTAATTTGAAAGTTTAAATGTGGTTAAGGTAAAAGATAATAATCGATACAATAAATTGAAAATCAGCAAAGTGAAATATTTTTAATTAGCTTTAAAGGATAGTAATATACATTGCTTGCTACTTAAATAAAATTTTTATTTTATTTAATTTAGTTTGTAGCGAAATTAAAAACTACTTTTGCGCCCGAATTAAGGTTGCTATTTTTCTAAAATAGCATTAAAAGGGAATCAGGTGACAGATTAAATATAGCTTTTATAACCATAAAAGTTTTAATCTAAAAACCTGAGCTGTTCCCGCAACTGTAAGCTATAAAGCTTGTTGTTATCTACAAACCATTGTTCGCCTTGGCGAATGAGAAGGTAAACAACAAGACGCAAGCCAGGAGACCTGCCTTATTTCTTAACTAATATAAATCTCTCGGGAAAAAGGGATTTGAAGTATTATGACAAGAAATATATCGTTTTTTTACATCTTATTTTTGATGTGCCAGTTTGTATTGGCACAAACGGAGAGTATTCATGCCCTAAAGGAAGTCATCGTTTCTGATGTTTATCTAAAGCAATTTTCGAATACACAATCAATTCAGCATTTGAATGATTCTGTAATTAGTAAAAATGCCGCATCCTTAACCTCCTTTTTAAATTATAATACAGGTATTTATTTTAAAGAAAATGGTCTAGGAATGGTGTCTTCACCATCTTTTAGAGGTACCACCGCCCAACAAACTGTAGTGGTTTGGAACGGAATAAATATTAACTCACAACTTTTAGGACAAACGGATTTCAATACCATTTCAACTCGTGGATTTAATTCCATTGATGTCAAAGCGGGTGGTGGTAGTGTAGTCTATGGTAGTGGTGCCATTGGTGGTACTATTCATTTGAATAATGATCTGAAATTTACCAATACCTTCAAAAATGACTTTCAAATTTATTACGGCGATTTCAATACCATAAGTGCTGTATATGGAATCACAGTAGCCACTAAAAAGATCAGTTTTGATGCTAGTATCACTAGGAATAGCTCAGATAACGATTTTAAATTTATAGGAAAAGAGAATAGAAATCTTAATGGTCAATATTATAATACATCCTTAGATGTTGCTTTTGGATATAAAATAAATAGCAAGAACAGTCTAAAATTCTATAGCGAAGTATATGATGGTGAGCGTCATTTTTCATTAACGTCTCTTAATGCTACTAAAACCAAATACCAAGATTATAATACGCGCAATCTACTTACATGGAGCAGTTCTTTTGCTTCTTTTGATACACATCTGAAACTAGCGTATATAACTGAAGAGTATCATTATTTTGAAGATATAAATAGAGTTGGTTTTACCTCTGGAGGTGTCAAAAGTTTTATAGGGAAGTACGCTATTGATTATTATTTGTCAAAAAAAAGTAAGCTAAATTCCATTTTTGATTATACTAAAAATAATGGATCTGGCTCGGGAATTGGGAGTAATAACCGCGATATTTCTGGAATGAGTCTTTTATGGAAACAGGTTTTAACAGACCATTGGAATTACGAATGGAGTATCAGAAAAGAATTTTCGAATGGCTATAAAAGTCCGGTGCTTTTTTCGGTAGGTTCTCGTTATACCGTTTCTCAGGTTAATAATTTGAGATTTAATTTTTCAAAAAATTATAGAATCCCCACTTTTAATGATTTGTATTGGGCTGGAAGTGGCAATCTAGATTTAAAGCCAGAGCAATCCTATCAAGCTGAAATAGGGAACGAATTTCATTATCACGATTTCCGATTATTGTTTACCGCTTACGGCTCTAAAATCAGTGATATGATTCGGTGGTTGCCTACTAATTCAGGAACATGGTCTCCTATAAATACGGATAAAGTTTCCATTTATGGAGCAGAGGTTTTGTTGGGTTGGCACCAAAAATGGAATAAACATCAATTTGATTTCAGTGGCAATTATTCCTATACGGTTTCTAAAGATGAAAGAACCCAAAAACAACTTTTTTATGTTCCTTTTCATAAACTAACGGGAAGTTTAAGCTATAGTCATAAAAAAGCTTCCGCTTATTATCAAGCACTATTTACAGGTGATGTTTTTACAACATCTGATAATAGTCCTAAATATATTCTGAACGCATATACGGTTTCTAATATAGGAGTGGATTACAATTTTAGTAAAGAAAATATTTTTAAAGTTGGTGTAAAAGTAGCTAATCTTTGGAACGAAAATTATCAAGCGCTTCCCAGCCGCTATATGCCTGGGCGAAACCTAACTATTTATTTGAATCTTAATTATTAAAAAAAATGAAAGCAACAAAACACTTTTTAAGCATTTTACTCCTTACTTTTTTATTTGCTTCATGTACAAAGGAAAATGTTCCAGAAATTAATGTTCCCTTAGGAGCATATGATAATGGAATATTGATTTTGAATGAAGGGAATTTTGGAACACCTAATGCTTCTGTATCTTATATTTCAAATGATTTTATGACTTTTCAAAACAGTATATTCCTATCAGTTAATCCAACAAAAGAGTTGGGTGATGTGGCGCAATCAATGAGTTTTGATAAGGATAAAGCATATATTGTTTTGAATAATTCTAATAAAATTGAAGTGGTTAATCGCTATACTTTTGTGAGTTTAGGAACCATCACTGAGAAATTAGAAAATCCTCGTTACAGTTTGGTACTAAATGGGAAATTGTATGTTACCAATGCTATTTCGAATGCAATTACGGTATATGATGCCACAACTTATGATTATATAGCATCAATTCCTTTGAATAAAACGGCGGAGAAAATTGTTGCTGCAAATGGAAAATTGTATGTAATGAATGGTGCTTACGGTTATGGAAATCGAGTAACGGTTGTTAGCCCTGTTACTAATACAGTTTTATCAACTATTGATGTAGAAGAAGGGATTAACTCAATTGAAGAACAAAATGGAGTTGTTTATGTGTTGTGTGGCAATACTACCAAAAGTAAATTATTTAAAATCAATACCACCACAGATGCTATCACGTTTATAGAGTCCACGACTTTAAAAGGAGCTTTGAATATGGATATTGAAGCCAATAAGATTTATTATACCGCAGGAACTTCTGTCTATGTAATGGATTTAGTGGCAACTAGTTTTAATGAAACACCTTTATTCTCAGTAACTGATAATAGTTGGTCTACATTGTATGGTTTTGGAGTAATAAAAGATCAAATTTATACTGCGGATGCTAGTGGTTTTACTGCTGATGGTGTTGTTACGGTATATTCTTCTGCTGGAGTTATTCTGAAAACAGTCTCTGTGGGATTGGGGCCTAATAGTTTTTACGCAAATAATTTAAAATAAAACATGACAGTGTCTAAAATGTTTTTTATTCTAGGACTAAAGAGAATATTTATTCTGAAATAAATCTATGTTAGTTAAATATGTCATATTGAGCTTCTCGAAATGATTTTATTATAAAGTATTCGAAAGGCTCATACTGACATCCTAATTCTCCAGCTTACTAAAGTTCTACAGTAATGTCTGTAATAGATAAAATATGCTTTTTTAAATTATTTCTTAATACCATAAAATCAAATAAAAATTATGAAAACAAAATTATTTTTAGCTATTTTTTTAATCACAATTTATAGTAATGGACAATCGTATCCAGGACCAGTAGGACAGTCAGGATCTACGGCCATTGCAGGAACGAGTACTGTTTTTAAAAGTTGGGCAACAGGAGCGGTGATTACTCGTGGTCCTCAAGATATCAAAAATCCAACAGGCCCTTTTGCTACTGTAGGTACAGCTGACAGCGCTATAGGAACACCTAATGGTTCTGGTGTGGTGAGTTTAGGGGATGGAGGCAATGCTATTGTTACTTTTGATAAACCTATTATGAATGGTACGGGCTATGATTTTGCTGTTTTTGAAAATTCCTTTTCAGATACCTTTTTAGAACTTGCCTTTGTTGAAGTTAGTTCAGATGGAATTAATTTTTTTAGATTTCCATCACATAGTCAAACGCAAACTACCACTCAAGTAGGAGGTTTTGGATCAGTTGATGCTACTTATATTCATAATCTTGCAGGGAAATACAAAGCTAATTATGGAACTCCATTTGATCTATCTGATCTTGATGATAATGCCTTATTAGATAAAAATAAGATCACCCATGTTAAAATAATTGATGTTATTGGGACAATAGATCCTCTTTATGCTACCTATGACAGTAAGGGAAATATTATAAACGAACTGTATTCTACTTCTTTTCCATCAGGAGGGTTTGACTTAGATGCAGTAGGGGTTATCAATCAAATTGAAAGTTTAGCTATTGATGATTTTAAAGAAATTGCTACTTTATCTATTTATCCTAATCCAGTTTCAGATGTCTTATTTATTATGACAGATAAGGAATATGCTGTTGCTATTTATGATTTTACAGGAAGAGTAGTTAAAAAAAGTAATAGTACCAATGGTAAACAACTTTTTGTTTCAGATTTAGTTTCAGGTAACTATTTTGCGGAATTTATTGTTGATGATCAAAAAATAATTAAAAAGATTATAGTCAAATAATATCATGCTATTGAAAAAAAAAAGGGGAATCCAGTTTTTAAATACGAAACTAGATTCCCTTTTTTTAATTTATTTTTAGTATTATTGGTTTTTTCGATCTATTTCTTTAGACATATCTGGTTGTTTCTCGTTCATCATATTCGTAATAGTGATATGCATCCAGATTAAACAAATGACAGAGAATAGAAGTACAAATATCCATGAACTTGACCAGATTCCGGTAGTACTCAATAAATAACTAAAGATAATAGGACAAAAGAAACCACCAAGCCCACCTAACAAACCTACCATTCCTCCCACGACTCCAATTTCGGTGGGAAAATATTCAGGAATGTGTTTGTAAACAGCTGCTTTTCCTATTCCCCAAGA
The DNA here is from genome assembly GCF_049590715.1 of Flavobacterium sp. Classification (GTDB taxonomy): domain Bacteria; phylum Bacteroidota; class Bacteroidia; order Flavobacteriales; family Flavobacteriaceae; genus Flavobacterium. The sequence continues at coordinate 7,423 of NZ_JBAWDL010000316.1, read as the reverse complement.
CACACCAATTAGGATTACTAAAATAAGATACACCCACATATTCGCATCAAAGGTAATTCGGGTAACGCCTGTAGCGAGAAGTTCTTTTTTGTTGACTTCTTGATTTTGAGCTACAATTACTTTTTGCCAAGAAGATTTTGTTGGAAAAATATTTCCTTCGGTTACGGGTTCAGGTTTCGCATCAATAGGGAAATCTTTATCGTCAATACGGACATTTGTTGATGATACGGCAGTCACAATTCCTTTTTTGCCTGCCATGACACCGGGACCTGCTGTTTTTATTTCCATTTTTGGGATCATCAATAAGGCACTTAGTACCACGGATGAAATTAAAACCCAATACATTACTTTACGTGCGCCAAATTTATCAGATAAATAACCACCAAAAGCACGAATCACACCTGAAGGCAAACTGAACATTGTAGCAAACATTCCGCCCATAACTAAGCTGGTGTTGTATACATTCATAAAGTTAGGTAACAACCATTGCGAATATGCTACAAAACAACCAAATACTAGAAAATAGTAAGCTCCAAAACGCCATACACGTGGACTTTTTAAAGTCGTCAACATTTGTGGGATAGTACGGTTTGATTTTTCCATTTTTTTGTTTTCAGCAAATAAAAGAAACAAAATACCAATAATTAATAAAGCCAAACCATACACGATAGGTAATAATTTCCATCCGTTTTGAGGATCATCAATAGAAAAATAATTTAAGAGTGAAGGGGCTAAAAAAGTGGTGATGGCAGCTCCAGCATTCCCCATTCCAAAAATCCCCAATGCTCTACCTTGCCATTCTTTTGGGTAAAAAATGGAGGTGTATCCAATTCCAACTGCAAAACTGGTTCCTACCATTCCAAATAAAAAGCTTAAGATTGCAAATAGAAAAAAGCTATTGGCTAAAGGTAAAAGAAAAAGAGGGATTGAGCACAGGAGTAATAGGGTAGAAAAAACATATTTCCCACCGTATTTATCAGTTAAGATTCCAATAGGCAAACGCATAATGGCTCCAGTTAAAATGGGAATTCCAAGTAACCATCCAATCTGAACAACGTTCCAATTAAAAATACCTTTATCTACTAAAAAAGTAACTAATACACCATTTAGCGTCCAGCATGCAAAACATACAGTGAAGGCTAACGTATTTAAAAATAACATTCTATGTGATTTTGCTAATGTGTTTGTGTTTTTCATACTACTTATATTTTTTACAAATGTAAGTAGTAGAATTGGGTAAAAACGTGCCAAAACGCAGGTTTTTAAAAATAATTAAGTATTTATACGTAATTTAATTAAGTATTTGTTTAAAATGGAGCATATGTTATTTTTTAGGATAAAAAAAACCGAAATAGAGTGTTGCTATTTCGGTCATTATTAAATGGGTTGGCTTTTCTTAATTTTTTCGATCTATTTGTTTGGCAATGGTTTGTTGGTTTTCATTCATCATGGTAGTGATGGTAATGTGCATCCAAATTAAACATATTGCTGAGAATATTAGAATGAAGAGCCAAGAGCTAGACCAGATTCCTGTAATTAATAATAAATTACTAAAGATAAGTGGACCAAAGAATCCTCCAAGACCACCTATTAAGCCTACCATGCCCCCTACAACGCCAATTTCTGTAGGGAAGTATTCTGGTATGTGTTTGAAAACAGCTGCGGTACCAATTCCCCAAGAAATTCCAATTAAGATGACTAATATAAGATAAACCCACATATTAGCATCAAAATTGATTTGGGTAATTCCTTTGGCTATCAATTCCTTTTTATGGACTTCTTGATTTTGTTTTACCATTACTTGTTGCCAAGTTGATTTGGTTGGAAAAATAGCGCCTTCCACTGCTTTTTCTGGTTTGGAATCAATGGTAATATCAATATCATCAATTTTTATAGTAGTAGGGGATATGGATGTTATAGTTCCTTTTTTGGGTGCCATTATACCTGCCCCAGCAGTTTTAATTTCCATTTTAGGAATCATCAATAAAGCGCTCAATAGAACCGAGGAACTCAAAACGTAATACATTACTTTTCTTGCTCCAAATTTATCTGATAAATAACCACCAAAAGCGCGAATCACTCCAGAAGGTAGGCTGAACATGGCGGCAAACATCCCGCTCATAACAATACTTGTTTGGTAAACATTCATAAAATTTGGGAGCAACCACTGTGAGTAGGCTACAAAACTTCCAAAAACTAAGAAATAGTAGGTTCCAAATCGCCATACTCTTGGTCTTTTTAAGGTAGAAACCATTTGCATTATCGTACGGTTTGATTGTTCTGTTTTTTTGTTTTCGGCAAAAAATAAAAAAAGGACTCCTATAAATAATAAAGCACAGCCATAAAATATCGGTAAAAATTTCCATCCATTTTGAGGATCAGCAATAGAGAAATAATTAAGTAATGAAGGAGCTGCAAAAGTAGTAATAGCAGCTCCTGCATTCCCCATTCCAAAAATCCCCAATGCTCTACCTTGCCATTCTTTTGGATAAAATGCGGAAGTGTATCCAATTCCAACAGCAAAGCTGGTACCAACCATTCCGAATAAAAAGCTTAGAATAGCAAACATGAAAAAGCTATTAGCAAGCGATAATAGAAATAGTGGTATAGAGCATAAGAGAAGTAATGTTGAAAATACATATTTGCCACCAAATTTATCAGTTAAAATTCCGATGGGTAAACGCATTATAGCACCCGTAAAAATAGGAATACCTAGTAACCATCCTACTTGAGTGACACTCCAGTTGAAAATATCTTTGTCAACTAAGTAAGTAACTAATACACCATTTAGCGTCCAGCAAGCAAAACAAATAGTAAATGCCAGTGTATTAAGGAGTAACATTTTATGTGATTTTGATAAAGAGCTTGATTGCGTCATAACACGTGTTTTTGTTTTAACAAAAATAAGTATTAAAGCGTATTTAAACCTGCGTTAAGATGTTTTTTTTGAAACAAATTAAGTATTTTTACTTAATTTTATAAATAAATATAATTTGTTTTTATTGGAGTTAAAGATTAATGTGGCTTTATTGTGAAATTAAAATCTCATTTAATAAAACCAGAATGGTGAGGGCTGTTTTTTATTCAATGGGGATACAAAAATCTACAATGCTGATGAATCCATACCGAATAGAAACTTCCGAAATTGAAATTTCTCTTTGGTGTATAAGAATCGCTGCCGTTTTTTCAATTCTTTTGCGAGTGATGTATTCGTTAATTGTTTCGTTTGTGATGATTTTGAAAATTCTATGTAAATGAAAAGAAGTATAAAAGCCGACATTTACAATGGTTTTTAAATTCAGTTTTTGGTCTAAATTTTCATCAATAAAAAGGAGTATGTTGTTGATGTTTTTTTATGTAATGTTCTTTCGTTTTTTGAGTTTCAGTTAAAGTAAAATGGTTTTAGATAGATAACAAAAAAAAACTACTTAATAATTTTTTGATGTAGAAACAAAAAAAATACTTAGTAGTTTTTATGAAGTAGAATAATGGATTGTTTTATAAAAGCGAATATTCGGTTGCTTTATTTGAAAGTTCCATGAGGTTTTTTACTTTTAGTTTTTTCATCAAGTTGAAACGGTGTACTTCGGCAGTACGCTTACTTATATCTAATGTTTCAGCTATTTCTTTGTTTCCTTTGCCTGAGAGTAATAATTTTAAAATTTCTTTTTCTCTTTTGGTAATGGTTAATTCTTCGGCTAAACTGCTTTTTGTTTCTACAGCAGTAGGATTAGATAATTGGTTAATCAAAATAGACGAAATATCACCTGTAAAATACTTACCACCATTAGTAACGGTATGAAGTGCTTTTAAAAATTCTTCTTTACTGGATCCTTTTAGTAAGTATCCGTCTGCACCTGCATTAATAGATTTAAGTACATATTCTTCTGAATCATGCATTGATAAAACAATTGTTTTAACAAAATTGTTTGCTTTACGTAGTCTATCTACAACCTCAATTCCTGTAAGATGAGGCATGCGTATATCTATGATTAATAAATCAGGTTTTTGCTCTTCGACTACGGTTAAAGCTTCTTGACCGTCTGTAGCTTCTCCCACAACAACGATGTTTTCTTCAGATTCTAATAAGGATTTTACTCCGTCTCTTACAAATACATGATCATCTGCTAGTACTACTCGAATGATATTACTCATAATTTACTTAAGTTTTATTAAGGGAATGTTACGTATTTAATACTAAAATTGAACGCAATATACGTATTAATTGAAATAGATTAATAAAGAAAACAAACACTTTGAATTTTTTTAGCCTAATTATTCCAATTTGCATGAATTTTAAAGTATTTAATTTGTTTTTCTGCCTTAAGAAATCGAGGTTTTAGTAAGGGAATATGACTTTTCACTTTTAATTTACTTATGAGGCAATGAATCCATTAAGAAAGTATCATATTTCTTTTACACATTCTAGTGGTTAGTAATATTGAAAATCTAACGTTTTAGTTGATGATTACTGTGTTTTAATATGCTTATCTTAATAGAACAATAATTGACAAATTATAATTCTATTGATACTTACTCAAATCAAGATTAAGAATAGTGCCTACTCTGCTAAACTCTTCATTAATGGTTGCATTCAAGATTAGTGGTTCATTATATATTGGATGATTAAAAATTAATTGATGCGCATGAAGCATCATCCCTTTTAACTCATAATTCTCTAACCATAATTTATTTTGTTTGTTGCAGCCATGTGGGCGACTTCCTAAAATGGGGTGAAAAATATGTTTGAAATGTTTTCGTAATTGATGCATTCGTCCGGTTTCAGGGATAGCTTCTACTAAACAATATCGTGACGTAGGTTGATTGTTGAATTCTAACTCAACTTCGGCATTTTGTAAACGATGAAAGTAGGTTATTGCATTTTGTTTAATGTCATCATCATTGGTTAAATCGTAATCTATCGTTAACTCTTTGGGTGACCAACCTCGTAAAATGGCTAAATATTTTTTTTCGACTTCGCGTGTAGCAAAACGATCATTCATAATTTTTAAAATCTCTTTGTTTAATGCGAATAAAAGTACACCAGATGTTTTTCGGTCTAAGCGATGAACAGGATAAACGTGTTGTCCGCCTATTTGATTTCTCAATTCTTGAATGGCATACACTTTTGCATCGCGTGCATAAAATGACTTGTGAACCAATAATCCGCTTGGTTTATTAATGGCTATGATATATTCGTCTTGGTATAGGATTTCTAGCATTTGGAAATAAAAGATGTGTTGATAATTAATTTGTCTAGCCTTTTTAGGTAAAGTCTTGGTTATAAAGCATAAAAAAAAGCTTCAGATTTCTCTGAAGCTTTCTTAGTAGCGGGAACAGGACTCGAACCTGTGACCTTCGGGTTATGAGCCCGACGAGCTGCCTACTGCTCTATCCCGCGATGTGCGTTTGTAATCTCAATAAAATTAACTTAGTAGCGGGAACAGGACTCGAACCTGTGACCTTCGGGTTATGAGCCCGACGAGCTGCCTACTGCTCTATCCCGCGTTGTTTCGGGTGCAAAGATACATATAAATTCGATATTTCCAATACAGAATTTTAAAAAATGTTTTATTTCATCTATTCACTTGATATAACTACCTTTGCAGCATTAAAATTAAAGTAAATGTCACATAAAGCAGGTTTTGTAAATATTATAGGGAATCCTAATGTTGGGAAATCAACGTTGATGAATGCATTTGTGGGGGAAAGGTTGTCTATCATTACCTCAAAAGCACAAACAACACGTCATAGAATATTAGGTATTGTAAATGGAGAAGATTTCCAAATGGTATTGTCAGATACGCCTGGAATCATCAAACCCGCTTATGAAATGCAAGCATCGATGATGAATTTCGTCAAATCGGCTTTTGAAGATGCTGACGTTTTAATCTATATGGTGGAAATAGGGGAGCAAGATTTGAAAGATGAAGCTTTTTTTAATAAAATCATTCATGCTAAAATTCCAGTATTATTATTGTTGAATAAAATAGATAATTCAAATCAAGAACAATTGGAAGAGCAAGTAGCCTTCTGGACTGCAAAAGTGCCAAATGCAGAAATTTTCCCAATATCTGCCTTGAAGAATTTTAATGTGCCAGAGGTTTTTGGACGTATTTTAGAGTTGTTACCTGAATCGCCTTCTTATTATCCTAAAGATCAATTGACGGATAAACCGGAACGTTTCTTTGTAAACGAAACGATTCGTGAGAAAATATTATTGAATTATAGTAAAGAGATTCCGTATGCAGTTGAGATTGTGACAGAGGAATTTAATGAAACAGATACTATTATCCGTATTCGTTCTTTAATTATGGTAGAGCGTGAAACTCAAAAAGGAATTATTATAGGTCACAAAGGAGCGGCTTTGAAAAAAGTAGGTACGGAAGCTCGTGAGGATTTAGAAAAATTCTTTGGAAAACAAATTCACATTGAATTGTATGTGAAAGTGAATAAAAATTGGAGAAGCAACGTGAATATGTTGAAGCGTTTTGGGTATAATCAGTAGGGACAGGTCGCGACCTGTCCGTACGAATATGAAGCGCGCCTGTCCGTATGAATATGAATTGCACCTGTCCGTACGAATGTGAAGCGGGCCTGTCCGTACGAATATAAAATGCGCCCTGTGCGTACAGACGGAATTTGATAACGAAATGCCATAGCCCAGATGGGAACGGCATCCTTTTATGCTGGGGTTCAGCATAAAAGATATAGTGGACAGCTGGAAATAGCTCCAAGAAATTATAAAAATCTTAGGTATTCAGAAACTTAGCTACTTAGCTACTTTTTTACCTACCTTTGCAGAATATTTGAAAAATAGATTATGAATAACATTGTTGCGATAGTAGGAAGACCTAATGTAGGGAAATCAACCCTTTTTAATAGGCTGATACAAAGAAGAGAAGCTATTGTAGATTCAGTTTCGGGAGTTACCCGTGATAGAAACTATGGTAAAAGCGAGTGGAACGGAAAAGAGTTTTCTGTAATTGATACGGGTGGATATGTACGTGGTTCTGACGATGTGTTTGAAGGAGAGATTCGCAAGCAAGTAGAATTAGCGATCGATGAAGCCGATGTAATCATTTTTGTAGTAGATGTTGAGGAAGGAATTACTCCAATGGATGATGCTGTTGCAAAATTGTTGCGTAAGGTAACCAAGCCAGTATTGTTAGCCGTTAATAAGGTAGATAATGCCATGCGTGAGAAAGATGCAGTGGAATTTTATAACCTTGGATTAGGAGAATATTACACATTTGCAAGTATCTCAGGAAGTGGAACAGGGGATTTATTAGATGCTTTAATTAAAGCTTTTCCAGAAAAACCAGAGGTTGAAGAAGTTTCTGATTTGCCTCGTTTTGCAGTTGTAGGACGTCCTAATGCTGGAAAATCAAGTTTTATCAACGCTTTGATTGGTAAAGAAAGA
>NZ_JBAWDL010000315.1:0-2058 GCF_049590715.1 Flavobacterium sp. | reverse complement strand
GCTCGGTCGCGCTGCTCGGCGTCGCCTCGCCGGTCGAGATCGGCAACCGAGTCTGGCTCGATGCCGACCTCAACGGTCGCCAAGACCCTGACGAGCCCGGAATCAATGGCGCTCCGGTTGAGCTCTGGTCGGCTAACCCGAACGCACCGAACGTTCCGGTATGCAAGATCGGCGAGACGACGACGGAGACGACCGACGGCCAGCCTGGTACCTACTACTTCCGTTCCGATGAACCCCGCCTCTCTGAGGTCCCGTGTGACGGACATCTGGCGGTCTCGTTTACGACCGATGGTGACTACGTCGTGGTCTTCCCCGCGGTGGGTGAGACCGGCGGCAACGCCGCCACCGATCCCGTCGAGCTCGAAGGGCCCAACGCAGATAACGCAGGGTTCGTCTCGATGACCTGGGGCGACCTCGAGCGCACGGTTCAGGCGGGCTCTGCCGCGACATCGGTCAACGACTCTGACCCCGATGTCGCCAACGGTTACGTCGGCGTGTCCGTCGGTGGCCCCGGTGCCAACGACCACACCTACGACGCTGGCTGGTACGGAACATCGACCTTCGAGGTCGAAAAGACCGTTGTAGGCAATGGCCCTCCGAGCACGACATACACGGCGACCGTCACTGAAGCGGTCAACTTCCGCGGCGATGACCGACTTGCAGCAGCCGGCCCTTCTGACCCGCAGGTCACCAAGACCAGTTATGCGCTCACTCCTGGCACCCCTGTTGCGGCGGGACAGGACTTGCCCTTCGGCTACGTTCTGACGCTGGCCGAAACTGACCCGTCGCTCCCCGATGAGGCCGTCACGTACGACCCTGCCGATCCGAGCGACCCAAGCCAGGCGCTCGTCGTCATCAGCCCGCAAGCAGAAGACACCGTGCTGAGCGTCGGCATCACGAACTCCTACGGGTCGTTCCAGGTGGTGAAGACCGTCACGGGTGATGAAGAAGCGACTGAAGCAGCATCCGCCGCGATCTACACGGTCAACTGGACGTCAGACGAGCCCGACGTCGCGAGCAATGCGACTTCAGGATCGTTCACGGTGACCGGAGACGGTACGCCTGCTCCCGAGCCGGCACTCAGCTTCCCCGTGGGAACAGAGGTGACGCTCTCAGAGGTGGCGCCCACCAACTTGCCTCCGGGCGTGGTGTGGACCGGTGGCACCTGGTCAGCGGCACCACCGGCAGTGGTCGTCAACCAAGACGGCACGGCCACGGTGACGATCGATGTTGATGGTGAGGACGAGCCGCTGCAGGTGGCGCTGTCGAACGAGTTGACCAACGACCTTGGCACTTTCTCTCTGACCAAAGAGGTCACCGGCTACTTCGACGACCTGACGGCCGAAGAGTACGCGTCGGTCGACATCCCGGTCGAATACAGCTACACCGATCTGGTGACCGACACCGAGGTTGTCGGCACCGCTCATCTGACCCAGGCGAATGACTTCACAGTCACTTCGCCCCAACTTCCGGCAGGCACTGAAGTCACGGTGACCGAAGGCACGCCCACGGGTCTGCCGGTCGACATGCAGATGACGTTCACCAGCTGGAGCGGCGACGGCATCACCTCGACTGACGGTCAGTCGGCGACCTTCACGGTCTCGTCGGAAGGCACCATCGCGCTCGTCGCGACGAATGACACCGAGCAAAAGACCGGCACATTCGAGGTGACGAAGCTGTTCAGCGGCGTCGACCCCGATGACGCGCAGTTGGCTGACGTCGTCATCACGGTCACCTGGACTGATCCCGATAGCGAGACCGGCACGATCGAGCTCACGCAGGACAACGACTGGACCGGGAGCCCAGAAGAGTCCGGTGCGCCGGTAGAGTTCCCGCTCGGCACCGTCATCACCCTCGAAGAGACCGATGTCACAGGAGTGCCGTCGAGTCTCGAATGGACCGATGTCACGTGGTCGCCCGCCGATCCTCAGGATGACACCACGGGTCAGGTCACGCTCTCAGACGAGACCACTGCCGCAGCGGCGACGGTCACGCACGGCACTCAGCCGATCGTCGGCACGTTCGACATCCGCAAACAGATCTCAGACGACAGTGACT
>NZ_JBAWDL010000314.1:0-10022 GCF_049590715.1 Flavobacterium sp. | reverse complement strand
TGCCTAGGGTTTAAACCCTAGGCAATTGAAAAAAAACAACCTATCCCCAAATGTTTTATCTTTGTATAATCAAACTCAAGATTATGGAGACCATCAGATTAGAGTTTCAGCCCAAAATAAAAGCCAAAATAGTACAAGTATTGAGTTCGTTTTCTTTGGATGAGTTGAAAATCGTTCAAGAAGATCCTGCATTCGAAAAAACTAAAAAGATGCTTCAGACTAATTTTGATAACAAGAATATGAGAGACTATATCTTTAAAAGGGTATATTGTTGTCTACAAAATAGCTATTAAAAATAAAGTTGTGACTACTGTTGCAGTTTTAAAACATAAAGACTCCCTATAAAATGCCAAGAATCCTCTCCATAGACTACGGTCAAAAACGTACTGGAATTGCAGTTACTGATGAATTTCAAATCATTGCTTCGGGATTGACAACCATTCCTAGTGCTACAGCTATTGATTTTTTGAAAGATTATTTTTCCAAAGAAAAAGTCGAATTAGTACTTATTGGCGAACCCAAACAAATGAACGGCGAACCTTCTCAAAGCGCTTCGATAATCAAGGGATTTGTGACTCATTTTAGCAATCATTTCCCAGATATGAAAGTGCTCAGAATGGATGAACGCTTTACTTCTAAAATGGCATTCCAAACCATGATTGATAGTGGATTAAATAAAAAACAACGGCAGAACAAAGCCTTGATTGACGAAATTTCGGCAACTATTATGCTTCAGGATTATTTATCCCAAAAAAGATTCTGAAATTGTTTGTTAAATCAATTAAAAGCAGTGATAAATGTAACGATTTAGTCCATAATTAGTCTTTTAATTATGATAATATAAAGTATCTTTGCATTTTTAAAATTTTATTATGTCTGATACAACCATACGTTCAAGTAGTGATGTAGTTCTTATTGGAGCTGGAATCATGAGTGCCACTCTTGGCTTAATTCTAAAAGAATTACAACCAGATTTAACTATTGAAATTTACGAAAGATTAGATCAAGCAGCAGCTGAAAGTTCGGATGCATGGAATAATGCAGGAACAGGTCATTCTGCTTTTTGTGAATTAAATTATACTCCTGAAGGGAAAAACGGAAGTATTGACCCTAAAAAAGCCATTAGTATTGCAGAATCTTTTGAAGTTTCTCGTCAGTTTTGGGCTTATTTAGTACAACAAGAAAAAGTATCTTCTCCTGAAAATTTCATCAAAAGAATTCCTCATATCAGTTTTGTTTGGGGAGATAAAAACGTAAGTTATCTTAAAAAGAGATACGAAGCATTACAAGCAAATCCTCTTTTTAAAGACATGCTTTATACAACTGATTTTTCTCAATTGAAAGAATGGATGCCGCTAGTAATGGAAGGTAGAAATGAATCTGAGAAAGTAGCAGGAACTTCTATGGCTATTGGTACTGATGTGAATTTTGGACAGTTAACTAGAGATATGTTTGCTTATTTGTCTAAAATGGATGGTGTAAATATGTATTTTAACCATGAAGTTCGAAAATTAAAACAAAGAGATGATAAATCTTGGAGGATAAAAATAAAAAATTTAACGGATGGTTCGACAAGAAAAGCATATACTAAATTTGTATTTATTGGTGCAGGTGGCGGTTCATTACCGTTATTAGAAAAAGCAGATATTCCTGAAGGAAAAGGTTTTGGTGGTTTCCCAGTAAGTGGACAATGGCTAAAATGTACTAATCCTGAAGTTATTGCGCAACATGAATCAAAAGTATATGGTAAAGCGAGTGTAGGCGCACCACCAATGTCAGTTCCTCATATTGATTCCAGAATGATTAATGGTGAGAAACAATTGTTGTTTGGCCCATTTGCTGGTTTTTCCACTCGTTTCTTGAAAAATGGTAAATACTCAGATTTACCAAAATCGATTCAATTAGATAATATTGTACCAATGGTTATTGCAGGTTATAAAAATATCCCTTTAACAAAGTATTTAATTGAACAAGTAAGACAATCTCCAGCTGACAGAATCAAAGCTTTGAGAGAATATGTTCCGGGAGCAAAATCTAAAGATTGGGTTATTGAACGTGCTGGACAAAGAGTTCAAGTAATCAAGAAGGATGAAAAAGAAGGTGGGAAATTAGAATTTGGAACAGAAGTAATTACTTCAGGTGATGGAACATTATCTGTTTTATTAGGAGCTTCTCCTGGTGCTTCTACAGCTGTTTCTATTATGATTGATGTAATAGGAAGATGCTATAAAGACCAAATTACATCACCCCAATGGCAGGATAAATTAAAGAAAATGATCCCTTCTTATGGTAAGGAATTGAATAAAAACCCAGAGTTACTAGAAAAAATCAGAAAAGAAACTACTGAAGTTTTAAAACTTAAATAGTTAGTTTTTAGATAAAATTTAAAAGGGATGTTGAAATATTTTTGACATCCCTTTTTTTATTTGATTATTATTATATGATTATGTGATTTTCTTTAGTAAGTGTCTTTAAAAGCAGATACAGGATATTTATAAGTCTTGTATTTTTTGTCCATGGCCACAGCTCCTATAAACTCGGCTGCTATCAGTGTTGTGGTTCTTCTTTATTTCGACAGTATTAAATTTGCAATTGTGACATCATTGGTGTTGTTCTATTAACAAGCGCCAACATGAGTAAGTTTGTATTTAAATATCATTTGTTTGTCCAATTAATTGTGCTAATATTGAATTTGTCTGATAAACTGGGTTGAAAAGGCTACGTTTATTTTTGGATCAGGGGTAGCGATTACAGGTTGGTATTGACCAAAAAGACTCATTATTTATAAGAATACAAATGAAAATTGTAGGTTAAATGCTTTATCGATTTTGGATTAAAATATTCTCAAAAAATATTTGAATCAGTTATGAATCTAGGATGCTGATTTATTCTGTTTTTGATTTCTGAAATTGTAAAGAACTGGCTGTTAGTTCCTTGGTTGTCTTTACGATAGTGTCTGATAAATTATTGAGCCAAATAAGCTGTTCGATAACAAGTTGCACCTCTTGCATTTTTAGTAAAAAAGACATTTCATTTAAGTCATATTCTTCCTTTAACTCTGTGGATTGTAGGTTTTTTAAATCGGTAAAATTTTTATCATCAATACTTAAATCGGATATACTCTCATTAATTTCGGGTGATTTTTCTTTCAAGAGCGAGATAGCAAAGTCTAATTTCTTTATAATTTGGTTAATCGCATTATTAAAGGAATCGGATGCTTTGGTTGTTTTGTGAGATTGGGTATAAGTTCCTAAAGATGCTGCTGATGATAGCAAAGCGTGATTCAAAACCGTGAGTTTGTAAAAAAGAGCGAGGTTGTTTTGTTTTGATTTTGGTTCTTGCAGCATCCTTTGAAAGGAAGCCATTAAGTTTCCCACTTCAATAAAAGATTGATTTCTGGCTAATCTGTACGAAGATGATACACCTCCTTTATTATTGTATAAAGCAGATATTTCTTTAAGATAATTTCTATTTGCTTCAATTGATTTTTCGAGATATTCAGGAACGTTTAAGAATTCCCAATAAGGCCAAAGGAAGTGATTAGCTAAAATTGCTAGAATAGCGCCTACAATCGTATCTAAAATTCGGTACTGAATAAGATTGTCTATCTGCGGATTCAAAATTGCAAAGATAAAAATGACATGAATCGTGATAAAGGTTGTTCCTATTTTATAATTAGATGGATTAAAGGAAAAACCTAAAATCATCGCCAAAATACAGATAATTCCTGTAATAGTAATATTGGGAATAATAGATAATAAAGAAAATGCAATTAGACCTCCTAATAATGTTCCAATGAAACGATGATACGTACGTTCTTTTGTTAATCCATATCCAGGTCGCATGATTACTACAATGGTAAGTAAAATCCAATATACATTTTGAAAAGGGAGCACTTTTCCAATCATATAACCAATGAGGATCGTAACCGTTATACGGAGAGAATGCCTAAAGATGGTTGATGAAAAGCGGAAATTTTCTATTAAACTATTAATAGGGTAATAATGATGTTGTATTAATTTTTCTAAGTCTTTATCTCTTCCATCTAAATCTTTTAGTAGAACAATTTTGGTAAAGGCTCTTTCCAGTATTTTTATTTTTTCTACTTGTTTTTCAGCATAATGAAGCATAGTGGTGAGCATCAAAACACCTTCAATAGATTCGGGTTTGCCTAAGTCTTTTTTATATTGTTGTATCGCATTTTCAAATTGATGTAGAATTTCAATCAGATTGTTTTTTGACTTATAGGGTGTTTTGTTTAAAATGCTTGCGGATAAATGTTTTAAACTTTTGGCAAGGTTATAGGCCAAATTTTGATACGTAATTAAAACAATAGGATGGTTGTCGAATTTTTGATGTAATTTATTGTGGTCGAAAGAAGTAGAAATTGCTAATTCCATGATTTCGACTAAGGATATAAAAGACAGTAGCATCTTTCTATTTTGATTTGATGAACCATAATTAGTTCTGTTTCGAACTAATATTTCTCTAATGTTTTCGTGAATGGTATTGAGTTCGACTTGTAGATGAAGTTGTTTTTCGGTGATGTCTTTTCTATTGGAATTAAACTCCCATAAATCACCTCTTAATTTTAAATAATTAGAGGTTAATGACATACATTCTGTGATTTGCAATTCTACATAACGATTAGGACGGATATAGTAAAAGATGACTGAAATAAAAAGATAAAATAACCCACCTCCTAGCAACAATCCAGCATGTTTAAATATGGGATCATATCCATAATTTAAATGAGAAAAGGTTAAAGAAATAGAGAGCAATCCAGAAAAAGCAACCATCGTAGCACGCTGGTCATATACCGCTAACATTGATAATAGAAAGAGGAGAATGGTAAAAACAGGATAAAAAATAAAAGGAAATGGATAGGATAAATTGATGATTAAATTGACTCCTGAAATAATTAAACTAGTCACAACTAATCCATTTATCTTATGTTTAAGAATACTTGGAACATCACTGGGGAAAACAAAAAAAGCACCTAAAGCAATGGTAACTCCAGTACCAATACTGCCTAAATAAGAGAAAATCATAACAGGAATGACACCTGCTACCGCTATCTTTAGGGCATTTGTGAAATCAGTACTGTCTTTGAATTTCTGTATTTTAGAAATCATAATATAGGGAATAATTACAAAAGTATGAATTGTTAAATGGATATGTGATAAAACGGAAAGAGAAATTGATAAAAGGTTAAAATTTATCAATTATATGGTTGAGAATAGTCCTTGTCTATTTTTTTACTATTTTTGCCATCCATGTAATAATAAGGTTGATTTGATTTCTTAAAGCATGGAAGAAAAATTAAATAAAGAACAATGATTTTACCAATTATAGGATACGGTGATCCAGTATTGAGAAAAGTAGGAGCGGAAATTACACCTGAACATCCTAACCTGAAAGAAACAATTGCTAATATGTATGAAACGATGTATAATGCATCAGGAGTAGGTTTAGCAGCGCCACAAGTAGGGTTAGCATTGCGATTGTTTGTAATGGATACTACACCTTTTAGCGATGATGAAGATCTTGATGCTGCTGAGCAACAAAAAATGAAAGGATTCAAAAGAACTTTTATCAATGCTAAAATGATAAAAGAAGATGGAGAGGAATGGGTTTTCAACGAAGGTTGTTTAAGTATTCCTGATGTTCGTGAAGATGTTTATAGAAATGAAAGAATCACAATTGAATACTGCGAAGAAGATTTTGTCGTGAAAACTGAAGTTTTTGATGGTTTGATCGCAAGAGTTATTCAACATGAATACGATCATATTGAAGGGATTTTGTTTACCGATAAAATATCTTCTCTTAAGAAGCGTTTGATTCAAAAAAAGCTTAAAAATATCTTAGAAGGAAAAACTTTTCAAGATTATAGAATGAAGTTTTTTGGAAAAAAAGGGAGATAGAATTTCTAACAATCCTAAATTAGTCAAATAGAATCTAATTTTATTTGATTATTGAAAACACTGAAATATTAAAAAAGTAAAAAATATAAAAATGAATTTAGAAAAAATATTATCTATTTCTGGAAAACCAGGATTATATGTATTGAGAGTACAAACCCGCACAGGTTTTGTGGCAGAATCATTATCTGACGGAAAAAAAATAACAGTAAGCTTAAAAAGTAATGTAAGTTTGTTATCTGAGATTTCAATTTATACCTATGAAGGAGAGCAGCCTCTAGCTGAAATAATGACTAGTATCGCTGCAAAACATGAAAATGGTCCAGCAATTTCTCATAAGGAAGATAATACTACTTTATTAGCTTATTTTAAAGAAATTTTGCCAACTTACGACGAGGATAGAGTATATGCTTCTGATGTAAAGAAAATTTTAAATTGGTATAATACCTTGCAAGCAAAAGGAATGGTAGCTCAAGAAGCTACTAAAACCGAAGAAGCTACAGAAGTCGTAGCGGAAACAGAAGCTCCTGTTGCCGAAGCTCCAAAAAAAGCTAAAAAAGTAAAAGAGTAAATGTTTTTTCATTTAGAAAAAAATCCTGCAATCTTAATTTGAGATTGCAGGATTTCTTATTTTTACAAAAAACCTATTTTGATGAACACACGAGAAACCCAATTAAAAGCATTTGATCGATTGTTAACTATTATGGATGAATTGCGTGAGCAATGTCCTTGGGATAAAAAGCAAACTTTGCAAACTCTAAGGCATCTTACCATTGAGGAAACCTACGAATTAGGAGACGCTATTCTAGATAATAATTTGAACGAAGTTAAAAAGGAATTGGGTGATGTGCTATTGCATATTGTTTTTTATGCCAAAATAGGAAGTGAAACAAAGGATTTTGATATTGCTGATGTGTGTAATGAAATTTGCGATAAATTGATTCACCGTCATCCTCATATTTACAGCGATACGGTGGTGAAAGATGAAGAAGAAGTAAAACAAAATTGGGAAAAACTAAAACTCAAAGAAGGAAAGAAATCCGTTCTGGAAGGAGTGCCAAAAAGTTTACCCGCTTTAGTAAAAGCTAGCCGAATACAAGATAAAGTAAAAGGAGTTGGTTTTGATTGGGAGGAACCACAACAAGTTTGGGAAAAAGTTCAGGAAGAATTAGCCGAATTGCAAGTTGAGGTGACTTCTGGTGATCAGGACAAAATGGAGGCCGAATTTGGCGATGTTTTATTCTCCTTGATTAATTACGCACGCTTTTTGAATATCAATCCTGAAGATGCTTTGGAACGAACCAATAAAAAATTCATCAAACGTTTTCAATATCTAGAAAGTAAAGCTGGTGAATTAGGGAAGCCATTAATGGATATGACCTTAGCAGAAATGGATGTGTTTTGGGAAGAAGCAAAGAAGCTTTAGTTTTTTTTTACAATTAAAAATTAAAAAAAAATATTAAGTAATTAAGAAAAGCTAAGTCTTAATTTTTCTTAATTACTTAATATTGAATTTTAGATTCTTTAGAATTTAATTTTTACAAATTTGTTTTCAATACCCTAAGTTGCACTAGGTTTTCTTGAGCCTCGGTATTAGATGTGCTTGATATTAGATTGTTTTGCTCAAATGGATCAGTACTAAGCTTGAATAAGTATTCTGTTCCGTCTTCTAAGTGAATCAGTTTGTAATTACTATTTCTAATAGTATATCCATCAGTAGTAGGTGAGGACTGACCAAATTGTTCGGTATAAACATAGGTTCTTTTTGTAGCATTTGCATTGGTAAACAACGGATTAATACTGATACCATCCATATAATTTCCGCTACCAGCTCCTGCAATCGCAGCAAAAGTGGGGAATAAATCCTGAGCTTGGACTAAAGCTGTTTCCACCACATTTTTACGAGTGATATTTTTACCACTAATTATTAATGGAGTATTTATTCCTCCTTGAAAAAGAGTGCTTTTCGTTCCATTAGCTGTATATGGTTCTTGAGCAACTTGGCCAGGTGTTCCGTTGTCTCCCATAATAACAAAAACAGTATTTTCTTTTTGCGAAGCTGTTAATGATGAAATTAAACGACCAATTTCTTTATCCATGGCTTCAATGGAAGCTAAATAATACGTGTATTTGTCAGCATTTATAGCCGCTGTATTGTCAGATAAGGATTGATTTGTGATTAAATTCAATGGAGGTCTATGAAAAGGAGTATGGGGCGCATTAAATGCTAACCATAAAAAGAAAGGTTTGCTTTGTTGTTTGATCCAAATTATTGAACTGTCAACTAATTGTGTAGTTGCATAGGTTGTACTATTTTGTTGCACTCCATTACTAGTTTGAGTCCAGTTATAATAATCAGACACTGCACCTGTTAAAAATCCAGAAAAATAATTAATCCCAAAACTTTCAGGAGCGGTCAAATCATTGTTAGCACTTACATGCCATTTTCCAACCAAAGCAGTCGCATATTTATTAGCTGTTTTGTCATTAATGTATTTCTGAATTACAACTTCACTAGATTTTAAAGTAGCTGTAGGTGGTGTTTGTACGCCTCCTACACCAGTTCTGAAATTGTATTTACCCGTTAATAATGAAGCCCTTGTAGGTGTGCACACAGGATTAGTCCAAAAATTAATAAAGGTGATTCCGTCCTTTGCTAATGCATCGATATTTGGTGTCGTGGCTTTAGTACCAGTAATACCAGGATAGTTTCCAAAAACGTCCCAGCCCATATCATCAATTAATATGAAAACGATATTGGAAGAATCAGTTATGGGTTTTTCTATTGCTGTTTTAGAATTATCACTAGAGTTATTAGAACATGAAATAACCGTAAAAATCAAAATAAACAATAGAATAATTAAATGAGGAAATTGTTTTTTCATGATAGTATTTATACGTAGGATAGTTTTTGTTTAGAATGGTTTAAGTCACTTTAAGTAAATGTGCTTTGTTTTTCTGTTTAAAAAATTAAAAGAGTGATTTTTTGGAGATAATAACTCTTTTGTATTTGAAAAATATCTAGATTTTTTAAAAAAACCACTAAATTTTCTAAAAAAAAAATACCGACATTCATAGAATATCGGTATCTATTAACTAACCAAAACTAAATAATAAATAACCAATTTATTACACTACAAAGGTGCTTCATAAAACCAGTTGTCGTTGTTAAAATTTAGTTATTACTTTGTTGGATATAAGTTAACTTTTGTGTGGTGTTATTTATACTTAGATTTTTCTGAGAAAAAAGTATAGGTTTTTATATTGATAAGAATCAGTAACAAATTTTCATTGAGTTATATTATTTTAAAAAAAAAAGCTAATATCCTTAAGAATATTAGCTTTTTTAAACTAACCAAAACCAAATGATGAATAACCAATTCATTACATTACAAAGGTGCTTCGGAAAAGTAAATTTAGTTGTTAAAATTTAGTTATTACTTTGTTGGATATAAGTTAACTTTTTTAACGGGTCAAAACAGTTGCACGTGCAGGATTAATTTTTAATCTGTTGTCTTTATTTCTAATAATAAAAGCCAGTCATAAACTAGCTTTTATCATTAATGTATGAAGAAGTTATTAATAAAATACGACTGTTTTGTTACAGTAGATCATCATTTTTCTTTCAGAATGTAATTTAATCGCTCTCGCTAATACTAATCTTTCTAAATCTTTTCCTTTCATAATAAAATCCTCTACTGAATTGATATGAGATACACGACTGATGTCTTGATCAATAATAGGACCTTCATCTAGTTCTTCGGTGACATAATGACTGGTAGCACCTATGATTTTCACGCCTCTCTTAAAAGCGGAGTGATACGGTTTGGCTCCTGGAAAAGCGGGTAAAAAAGAATGATGAATGTTAATGATTTTATTTTCATACAATTCAATTAGTTTAGGAGTTATAATTTGCATATAACGGGCGAGTACAATGAAGTCAATATTGTATTCTTTTAACAATTCGATTTGTTTTTTCTCCCCTGATTCTTTAATGTCTTTAGTAAAAGGCACATGATGAAAAGGGATATTGAATTGTTCCGCTATTGGTCTTAAATCTTCATGATTGCTTATAATCAAAGGGATTTCTACATTCAATTC
>NZ_JBAWDL010000313.1:0-3568 GCF_049590715.1 Flavobacterium sp. | reverse complement strand
GTGTTACGCTTTCAAGCATGTCTTTTGTGTCAATCATTCTATATTTGCAAATCACTAATAGATTTACGGCTCGAGGTTTTATTTGTTAAGTTATAGAATTTAAGAGTTAAAGGATGCTTGTATTATTTTTACAACTTCTTTTGATCTTGTTTTTTCATATTCAAAATGGTCAAGCCACGCTCCGCAAAATTTCCAACTTTGAGGATGTGAGCATCAGTCAAAGACTGATGTGTTTCCAGAAGTAATAATAAAGGTCAGAAGACCTCGAAACACTTCAGGTAAGATATCGCTTATTGCCTTCCGTTATTCAAATTTAATAAAAAAAAGTCAAGAGAATCTTTTGCTTCGCTTGGTTTTTTGGCATTCATTATTTATTTTATTGTTCAGAATAAAATTTAATAGCTTTTGTTAATGCCATACTTTTATAGAACAATAATAAGGCCAAACAATAAATAGTATTTGCAAAGGAATTCTAAACCACAAATAAGTGATTCCATTTCCGTCAAAAGTGCCTTTTTGATAATCAATATGATGTATGGTTGCATAAATGTTTGCAGGTAATAAAATTATAAAAAAGACGATTAACCCCCAAGCAGAATAGATTCTTAAACTTGGAATTAACAAACCTATTCCCAATAGGATTTCCAATATTCCTGTAAAGTAAATTATTTCTGTTTTTAAAGGAATTTGTGATGGTATCATCATCGCCATACCCTTTGTAAAAGCAAAATGACCTATTGCAGTAAAAATGAGCATGGCACACATCCCGATTCTTGCTGACAAAAGCAAATCGAATTTTTGAGTTAGAAATCGTAAGGTAAATAGAGATATTAAAAAAACAGCGAAGAGGACAAGTAATGGTTTCATATATGTGAAATTTATTTTTTAGCGATCATATATGGTATCGCATTTTTATTTATTGATATTTGCTTACGCAAACTATTTGTTAATGGCGATTTCATATTTTTCTTGTTTTGAGAAATACAAAATTCAGAAAAAATCAAAGTGCAAACAATGAACCCAGGTTAAGAAATTCGTTTTCGAATTCTACTCAATGCTTGTGGAGTAACACCAATATAAGAAGCAATATATTTTAAAGGTATTTGTTGCAATAAATGAGGCTGTTCTTCAAAAAGACTTAAATAGCGTTGTTCTGCAGTGGTGGACAACAAAGATAATTCTCGCTTGGTTTTTTTAAGAAAAAGAGCTTCACTTGTCAATCTTCCAATGGTATTTCCAACTTCTGTTTCCGCATATATTTGTTGTAAATCGTCATAGGTCAAACTCCAAAGAATCGTTTCTGTTAAAGTTTCTAACTGATAACTTGAAGGTTCACGGTTCAAAAAGAAATCGTAAGCACTTACAAAATTATTCGAAAAAGCAAAGCCAAAAGTCAAGTCGTCCAATTCATTTGGAATACAAAAACGGATGATTCCTTTTTCGATAAATGATAAATAATTTTCTTTTTGACCCAATTTTAATACAATAGATTTTTTAGAAAACTCTCTTTTTATAAGTTTGGATGAAAACAGTTCCCAATCTTTATCTGAAAGCGTTACTAATTTTTCAAAATAACTTCTTATTTCATCCATTGATGTAATTTGTTTATTTAACTTATTTTCCTCAAATTTAATAAAAAAAGCCAAGTAAAAAATTTGCTTCACTTGACTTTTATCCGTTGATGCTAATCGTTTTATTCCTCAGCATGTAGCCCAACTTTATTACCTTCGCTGTCAATAATGACAGCAATAAAGCCTGCTGAAATTTGCATTTTAGATGCTACAATTTTTTCCGTATATTTCTTTATCCTTAATGCAACAAATTTTTAAAAATGAACCTTTTAAATATTTTTTTTGAAACTTTATTTGCGATTCGTTGCTTTTTAATCAATGTTTTCAATAAGTGTTGCTTTGTATAACGTGTCATTTTTTTCAAAACTTCCATCAGTTTTCCATTCTATTAATTCATTTTTTTCAATAAAATAAAAATCAGCTAAGTTAGAATCAACTAAAATATAGAACTCTGAGGATAGTTTTTTACGCTCTATAATCACTCCTTCCAAAGTAGCATTTTTAATTAACCAAATAAGTTTTGATTTTGATAAAATTGTATGGTTGTTTTTATCGAATTTTATTCTACTTTTTTCAAAAAGGAATTCTATTTTCATTGAAATGAGTTTATGATGGTCTTGCCATTACTTCTCTTACTTCGACCGTTCCTGATTGTTCAATATGAGGACAGGCTTTTGCCAATTCAACAGCACTTTCAACATTCTCGGCTTTAATAATAATAACACTTACAACTTTTAGATTGTTTGTTAATACATATTGCTTGTTTACATGCCTGTCGATTTCAGAAATTTCAAAGCCTTCATTTGGGAATACAAAACTAGAAACAAAAATTTCATCTTCTTTCCATTTTTGGGTGAGATCGTTCCAAGCTTCATTAATTCTTTGTGCATCTGTCCTGTCATAATTTTCAGGAACTCTATTAATCAAAATATATTCTTTCATTTTTATAAGGTTTTAATAAGCAACTTCTATAATAGATTGGTATGATTTAGGTTCATTGATAATTTTAAGCATAAAGTCCGCAAGATCAGCCCTTGCTATAGTTGGTATTTTACGCAAAGGTTGTTGTGTAACTTCTCTATATTTTCCTGTTTTTTTACCATCGGTTAGTTTTGGTGCTCTTACAATCGTATAATTTAAATTAGAATTCTCCAATTTATTTTCCATTAATTTCATATCTGCATAAACGGGCTTGTAAATACGTTGCAACACGTTTTTTAAAAGGAAAGTCATTATAAAAGAACTTCTGGGCGGAATATCAATTGCTCCAGATGAAATACAAATAATTCGCTTGATATTAGACTTTGTCATTGCATTTATAATGTTTTGCATACTTTCTGAGTACAATGAAGTAGGTTGCACCTTGGGAATACCCAAACAAGAAATTACCGTATCTATGTTTTTCATTTCGTTTTGAAATGTATTGGGTTGCAATACATCTCCCTTTAAAATTTTTAAATTTGAGTGTGAAATATTGAAAACTTGAGGATTTCTAACTATTGCAATAACGTGATTTCCGTTTTGCAATGCCTGTTCTACAACTTGCTTTCCTGTGCCACCTGTTGCACCAAATACAATTATTTTATTCATTTTTTATTGTTTTATATTGAAACAAAGATATATTTGTACTTACTAATATACAAGTACGCACCCTATAGTAAGTATAAAAAAATGACAGCAGTAAAAGAAAGCTCAACAATACAGTTTAATAAACAAACTGTTTTTAAATTATGTCCTGTTACCTATGTAATGGAAAAAATTGGGGGCTATTGGAAGCCAATAATTTTATTTCATTTATTATCTGGCAGTAAACGATATAATGAAATTAAAAAAGCAATGCCACATATAACTGAAAAAATGCTTATTCAACATTTAAAACAATTAGAGATAGATGGTTTAGTTTTAAGAGAAGCTTTACCTGTTGTTCCACCACATGTGACTTATAGTTTAACCGATTCTGGTGAAGCTTTGCGACCTGTTTTGTATGCCATGGCGAA
>NZ_JBAWDL010000312.1:0-1838 GCF_049590715.1 Flavobacterium sp. | reverse complement strand
AACTTGCCGCGGTCGGCGTAGCGCGGGTTAACGGCCACTGTGATGGTTGAATCGCGGAAATCGGGGCGGTTAACGGGCAGGCCTTTGGCCGGGCTATCGGCCGTGGCTACTTCGGCCTGCCGGGCATACATGGGCGTGCGGAACACGAGGCGGCCGGTGTCGCCGGTACCCTCGGGCACGTAGTACTCTACCCAGACCTCGCCGTTGTCGTAGTAATTGATGCGGGAAAAGCCTTTTTCCTTGTCGGAGAACAGGGCGTCGCCGCCCGAGCCCGGCTTCACGTGCTGGGTTTTGCAGCCCGAGCCGCTGACGATGTGGTTGAGGTTGCCCTCCTTGAAATACTGCAGGTTGTGCTCGTGGCCGGCCGCGTACACAATGTTGGGGTACTTGTCGAAAATATCCGTCAGGCCCTTTTTATACGCCTGGTAAAGCGGGTGCGGAATATCCTGGCTGACGCCGCCGTACTTGCGGGCAAATGGGTAAATGGAGCCGATGACGGGCAGCGGCAAGTAGGCATACTTGAAAACGATGGACAGCGGGAAAATGTGGTCGCCGAGCGTGAAGTAGCCGCCGTGGATACCGTCGGAGTACAGCGGATGGTGCCCGATGACCACAATATTTTTGCCGGCGTTGCGCTGGATAATGTCTTCGAGACGGGTAAAAAAATCGGTTTCGTTGGCCACGCCGCAGTTGCTGTTGCCACCGGCCGGCCGTTCGCCGGCGGGCTGCAGAAACCACTGCGAGTTGATGGCAATCATCACCAGATCGTCCTGCAGCCGGATTTCAACCGGTCCAGGGCAGCCGTCGCGGGGCAGGAAGAAGTCGCCGGTGTAGGGGAAGGCGGCCGAGTCGGAGCGCAGGTAATCCTCCACGAACTGCTGCTCGCGGTTTACCTGGGCCACGCTGCCGCGCTGGCCCTGCTTCCAGTCGTGGTTGCCGGGTATCATGTACTTCTCGCCCTGGTAGTCGCGCAGGCTTTTCAGCTGATCAACCATGCGCCGCTCCGACTCCTTGCGGTCGAAGGTGCCCTCGGGGGGCAGGCCGTATTCGTAAATATTGTCGCCCAGAAACACAGTGGAGCTTTTGGCCCCGGCCGCCAGAATCTGCTTGCGCATCAGGTTAAGCGAGGGCTCGCCGCCTTCGGCCTCGGGCGTAGGCTTGCCCACGTCGCCAATCAGGAACATCGAGTACCGGATGCGGGAAGTGTCGGGCGGAGTTTTCGATTGCCAGTCGACGCCGGCCCCGCGGTAGTTGGGGCGCTCGGGGTGGGAGGTTTGCGTTTTGGCTTTGGTTTGGGCCACGACTGGGGAAACGCCGCCGGACAGGGCCAGCACCAGGGCCAGCAGCAGGTAATATCGATTCATATGGTAGAAAAGGGGGTGCGAAGTCGGCGTGCGTACCGGGCAAGGCCGCAGGCTATACAACAAAAAAGACCGTAAACTTACCCAACATAAGGCGTAAACGCCACCAGAACCGGGCCAGTGTGCTGCCCTACGCAATTCGTAGAAACACGGTTGGGTCGGGCCCGCCAACTTCCCATCGCCGAATAGCGTTGTAAGCCCCATTGGCCCCGCCTACTCTCCCGTGCCCTGCTCTTCCCCAATGGAAACTGCTCTTACCCCATCTCCGGCCAAGGCCGAAATCATCAAGAATGCGAAGGCCTATGTACTGGCGCTGCTCGAAGAAAAACTGCCCGGCAAGCTCGTTTACCATTCGCCCAAGCACACGGCCCAGGTAGTAAAGGAGGCCAGAGCCCTGGGCGAAGCCGCCGGCCTGGCGGCCCCCGACCTGGAGGCGCTGCTGCTGGCCGCCTGGTTTCATGATGTGGGCTACATTGA
>NZ_JBAWDL010000311.1:0-6101 GCF_049590715.1 Flavobacterium sp. | reverse complement strand
CATCATGGCAACAATAATATTTTCAGCAGAAGCTACTAAATCCATCGCGCCTCCCATGCCTTTGACCATTTTTCCTGGGATTTTCCAGTTGGCGATATCCCCGTTTTCAGCCACTTCCATTGCTCCTAAAACTGTCAAATCCACATGTTTCCCTCTGATCATAGCAAAGCTAGTCGCAGAGTCAAAGAAACTCGCTCCAGCAAGAGTGGTAATCGTTTGCTTACCTGCGTTAATTAAATCGGCATCTTCTTCTCCCTCAAAAGGAAAAGGTCCCATGCCGAGAACACCGTTTTCACTTTGAATTTCGACGTTTATGTCTTTTGGAATATAGTTTGCCACAAGCGTTGGAATTCCGATACCCAGGTTAACGAAATAGCCATCTTGGAGTTCTTGCGCAATGCGGATTGCGATTTCTTCTTTTGTTAAAGCCATAATTTTGTAAACATTTAAGTTTTGGTTAAAAACAAGTCTTAATTATTAAACCATTTAAGATATATAAGAACATTTAAGCCTTTGAACTAATAAAACTGAACACTGAAAAATTTATGAAACATATAAGTCATATAAGCTTTTTTTAAACAAAACGTTTTTTGAACGATTAACAAAATGTAACAGGAATTAATTTTTACTTTTCAAACTTATATGACTTATCTGTTTAAAAAAAAAATTATTTAATTCTAACGGTTCGTTGTTCAATTCTTTTCTCGTATTTCTCGCCTTCAAAAATACGTTTCACAAAGATACCTGGAATATGAATTTGATTAGGGTCTAGTGTTCCTGCTTCCACCAGTTCTTCGACTTCGGCAATGGTAATTTTAGCGGCACCACACATGACAGGATTAAAGTTTCGAGCCGTTCCTTTAAAAATAAGATTTCCTGCGGTATCCCCTTTCCAAGCTTTTACAATAGCAAAATCTGCTTGAAAGGCGTGCTCCAAGACATACATTTTTCCGTTAAAATCTCTTGTTTCTTTGCCTATAGCTACTTCAGTGCCATAACCAGCAGGGGTATAAAAGGCTGGAATTCCTGCTTGGGCAGCTCGACAGCGTTCGGCCAATGTGCCTTGTGGGATGAGTTCAACATCGAGTTCACCTGAAAGCATTTGACGCTCAAATTCGGTATTCTCTCCTACGTAAGAGGAAATCATTTTCTTGATTTGTTTTTTTTTCAAAAGCAAACCCAAACCAAAATCATCAACTCCTGCATTATTAGAAACGCAGGTAAGTTGATTGGTTTCTTTTATCACTAATTCAGCTATAGCATTTTCAGGAATACCACACAATCCAAATCCTCCAAAGAGAATGGTCATGCCGTTTTCGATTCCCTGTAGCACCTCTTGAACCGTATTTACTTTTTTATTAATCATAGCGAATGGGATTCTTTTTGATACCTAAAAATAAGTCTTTATTTTCAAAAGAAAAAACAATACTACAATTCGCCTTTAATTAATACTACAATTCTAAATTTTTATGAAAATGATAGGCACTTATGGTAAAGTTTTCTTTGAAATATAATTTATGAGCTGTAGCTCTACTAGGCCCTGAATCTAATTGAATTGAAACACAATTATTATTGAGTGCAATTTCTTTTAAATGATTCAAAAGAGTGGTTGCATGCCCCTTTCCTCTTTGCGTTTCAAGAGTAGAAAGATCATCGAGATAGAGCATTTTTCCACAATATAACATGGTATATATTCTATACCCCGCTATGGCTACTGTTTGATGGTCTTCTTGAATATAAAGCAAGCAGTAGCCTTCTTTTTGTAAACCTTGAATGGTAGCAACAAAACGATCTCTTTCTAACATCGGGCGAAGAATCGAAATAGCTTGCCAACAGCTAGCAATCTCCAATTCCGTTATTGCAACTTTAATCTCAGCCATAAATTACTGTACAATTTCATTTTATTTAAAACGAAAACTCTTCTGTATCTTGCGTTGCCGTTGAATCTTTTACGATTTTTGGCACATAACAATCTACTTTTATTGATAAATTAGGTGGCCTATCAAAATCTGATTTAGATACTTTAAGTTCAGGATCAGCATAACACAATTTCATAAAATATCCCCAAACAGGTAAAGCAGCAGTTGCTCCTTGTCCATAGGTGATGCTTCTAAAACGAGCAGAACGATCTTCGCATCCTACCCAAACACCTGTTACAAGATTTGGAACCATCCCCATAAACCATCCATCAGATTGGTTTTGTGTCGTTCCTGTTTTACCTGCAATAGGATTCGTAAAAGCATATGGATACCCCGTAACTCTGTTATACCCATTTCCACCACCTGTAGTACGCAAACGGGATCCAGAACCTCCTTCGGTTACTCCTTCCAATAATTTTATTACAGCAAAAGCAATGTCTTTGTTCAGTACATCGTGTGATTCTGGGATTGGTTCATAAATTACCACGCCACTTTTATCTTCAATACGATTTAAAAACTGAGGTTTTGTATACACACCTTGATTTGCAAAAGTGCTATATGCGGCTACCATATCTTCAACCGTAATTTCAACTGCTCCTAAAGCAATAGAGGGTTGTAAAGGGATTTGTGATTTTACGCCTAATTTATGCGTTAGATCCACTACCGCCTCTGGTCCTACTTTATCCATTAATTTAGCCGAAATCGTATTAATTGAGTTTGCCAAAGCCTTCTTCAAAGTGACCATTCCTCTATATTTATTATCAGAGTTTCTAGGTGTCCAAGATTCCGTTACATGATGACGTCCTACAGGAATTGTAAAAGGTGCATCTATAATAGAGTCACAAGGAGACATATTCAATTGTTCAATAGCCGTTGCATACACAAAAGGTTTGAAAGTGGATCCAACTTGTCTTGCTCCTTGTCCTACGTGATCGTATTGAAAATATTTATAATTGATTCCACCTACCCATGCTTTTATATTTCCTGTTTGTGGCTCCATAGCCATCAAACCAGATTGCAAAAAGTGCTTGTAATAACGAATAGAATCTATAGGGGTCATAATAGTATCTTTCTCCCCTTTCCAAGTAAAAACGGTCATTTTTGCTTTTTGGCTGAAAGATGCCTCAATTTCTTCATCACTCTTATCCAAAGATTTTAAAACAGCCCATCTATTAGAGGCTTTCATAGCTTGTTTTAAAATACGATTGGTTTCCGCTTCGGTAATGTTTACAAATGGGGCATTTTTATTTTTTTTGGCTTGAATAAAAAATTCCTCTTGCAAATTAGCCATATGTTTCTCTACTGCTTCCTCAGCGTGCAATTGCATACGAGAATCAATCGTTGTATAAATTTTAAGTCCATCCTTATAAATATCATAATCCGAACCGTCGGGTTTTTTATTCTCTGTAACCCATTTTTTCATATAATCTCGAAGGTATTCTCTGAAATACGTAGCCGTTCCTTCACGATGACTTTCTAATTTGAATTTTAATGCAATAGGCAATGCTTGAAATTTTTCTTTTTGATCTTTTGAAATCATTTTGGATTTTTCCATTTGTGCCAAAACCACATTACGACGGTTTTTAACCCCTTGTGGATTACGAACTGGATTATACAAACCTGAATTCTTGAACATTCCCACTAGGATTGCCGACTCATCAACCGTTAATTCTTTTGGTGTTTTTGAAAAATACGTTTGCGCAGCTGAACTTACACCAACAGAATAATTCCCAAAATCATAGACATTACAATACATGGCTAGGATTTCATTTTTAGTATATTGTCTTTCTAAACGAATGGCAATAATCCATTCTTTGGCTTTTTGTATTATTCTAAATGGCAAGAATTTAGAACCTTCACCATGAAATAATTGTTTGGCTAATTGTTGGGTTAACGTACTTGCACCACCACTAGTCCCCATACTTGCAATGGCTCTTAAGGTTCCTCTTCCGTCAATTCCTGAATGTTCATAAAAACGTTCATCTTCTGTAGCCACTAATGCATCTACCAAGTTTTTAGGTAAATCCGAATATTTTAATTGCGATCTGTTTTTTTGAAAATATTTACCGATCACCACTCCATCAGCTGAAATGATTTCGGTAGCTAAATTGGAGTCGGGATTCTCTAAATCTTCAAAAGAAGGCATAGACCCGAATATACCCCATGAAGCAAATAGAAAAAAGAGTGCAATTCCACCTATTCCATAAAAGAAAAACTTCCAAAATGTTTTAGTGTAAAATTTGAAATCCTTATCGTTAGGATTCTTCGAATTGTTTTTTTTAGTTGCCATAACTTTTAGTATCTATTCTTTTTTTTCTATTCTTAATCCGATATCAGTAATCCCTTCTAATTGCTCTACTCCAGGCACTTTACCAGATTCTCTTACCGCCTGTTTGATGTTCACTTTGTATTTCCCTCTAAAACGAACATCTTCTTTATAAAACAATTTGCTTTCTTTGATGTCTGTAAAACCATTACCAAGTAAAGTTCCATCTGGGGCTGCCATTTCATACTCTAAAGTGTCTACCTTAGTATACCCATTTGGTTTTTCTAACGTAACAATTAAAAACAAATTATTGTAAGGGTAATTATTATTATCTCTTAGATTGATAAACAAATCATAGCGTTTTGTTGAATCTAATTCAGGTAAATCAAACGAAATAACACTGTCTTTATGCCAAGCACTTCCTACTGATTTGTATTCGTCAAAAACTCTCTTTTTGTCACAAGAGAAAAGCAATACTGCAATAAGAAGCATTAAAAAACTACTTTTTATTTTCATTTTTAGTAATAATTATAGGTTTTCTAGGTTCTGGATTGGGTTTGTTTTCACTAGTACCCGCACTTTTATTATTGTTATTGTTTGGTTTTTTATTATTAGGCCTTGGCTTGTTGTTAGGCTTGTTTGGGTTTAGTTTATGTGGGTTAGACTTATTTACGTTTGGTCTATTTTCTAGATTTACTCTTGGTGTAACCTCAGCAGTGGTTCTTTCGGCTGCTATTTTTGGTTTTTTGTTAGGCTTTTTCTTTTTCTTAGGTTGATCAAAACGAGTCAAACTTTCTTGTCCCATAGCGTTGTTAAAGTCTTTTTCTCTTTCCTGAATGATTTCAACAGCAAAATCTTCCAACGAAGAAACTTTCTTTTTCAGTTTGTTCTCAGCAATAATTTCTTGTACTTTATCAATCTTTAAGATATGCCATTGAGCAAAATTATTGGTATAAGCAAACCACATTAACCCTTTGAAAATATCTTGTTTTTGACAAATAGCATCTCCTTTTTCGGTTACTAATTTGGTGTCAAAATCTGGAAATCCTTTTAAGGCATCCATGTATGTATCTAATTCGTAATTCAAACAACACTTCAGTTTTCCACATTGACCAGCTAGTTTTTGTGGATTCAGAGATAATTGTTGGTAACGTGCTGCCGAAGTATTGACACTTCTAAAATCAGTTAACCAAGTCGAACAACATAATTCTCTACCACAAGAGCCAATACCACCCAAACGAGCGGCTTCTTGACGAAAACCTACTTGCTTCATCTCTACTCTAGTGCTGAATTCTTTGGCAAAATCTTTAATTAAAAGTCTGAAATCCACACGATCATTAGCGGTGTAATAAAAAGTCGCTTTGGATCCATCCCCTTGAAATTCAATATCCGAAATTTTCATTTCTAATTTATGTTGAATTGCCAGTTCACGAGCACGAACCTTCATTGGCTCTTCTTTATCGCGAGCCGTTGACCAAATATCAATATCTTTTTGAGATGCTTTTCGGTAAATTTTTGGAACTTCATTGCTAGTAGGATTCACTCCTTTTTTCTTCATTTGAATGCGAACTAATTCGCCAGTCAAAGTCACAATTCCAATATCATGTCCAGGAGAAGCAACAGTTGCCACGATATCTCCCATGCTTAGCGTTAATTTTTCAGTATTTCTAAAAAACTCTTTTCGACCATTTTTAAAACGAACCTCAACACAGTCAAAAGGAGCTTCGCCATTAGGCAAACTCATATTTGACAACCAATCAAAAACCGTTAATTTGTTGCAGCTATCGGTGCCGCAAGTTCCATTATTTTTACAACCCTTAGGTGCACCACCATCAGAAGTTGAACAACTTGTACATGCCATAATTTTATATGTAGTGTTGTGAAAGACACAACTTAAGTTCTTAAAACGTTTAATT
>NZ_JBAWDL010000310.1:0-2121 GCF_049590715.1 Flavobacterium sp. | reverse complement strand
GAGTATTAGCTGTTTTAAGATCATTCATATTAATTTCTTTGACTAATTTTCCTTTTTCAAAAAACTGCCATACACCTACCTTTTTACCATTCATAAACTTTCCTTGTGAAGCAATTGTTCCATCTCCTTTTCTAAAAATCGCTATTCCATTGTACTCACTCGCTTTGTATAGCGTTTCCTCCAATACGACTCCATTATCAGAATATTTTTTGTAATAACCGTCTTTCAAATCGTTTTTATAATTCGTTTCTTCTGCAATTTTTCCGTTTGTATAAAAAACGGAACGTAAGCCATCTAATTTTCCGTTTTTATAATGTTCAATAGTCATTGGTATATTAGAAGAATGATGGTAGTATTTCCATTCCCCTTCAAAAATTTTATTGGTTACTTTTCCTTCGCTAACTTTATTTTTTTGTTGGTCATAAAAAATAGTATATGCACTTCCGTCAGTAAGACTAAATTCACGTGTAGCAATGACGGAACCTAATTTTGTATCATCAAAAAACTTAAAAGTTCCTACTTCTTTTCCATGAGTAAAAGTTCCTTCGTACTTAGGTCTTTTAGATTCCTCATAAACACCTTTCCAAAGTCCATCTTTTTTTCCATTCCCATCTAATTTATTTATGTTAGATTGTGCTTGAAGTCCAAAAATAGATGTTGCGAAGAGCACAATAGATAGATTGATAACTTTCATGTTTTTATTTGTTTTATTAATGTTTTTCTAATAGAATTCGACTCTGATAAATAGTGGAGTTCGAATCATAATTTTAAGGATTAAAAATTAGACTTTTATTATTAATTGCCCACGTAATAATTTTTAAATACTTCCAAAGATAATCATTGTAAACTTGTTACTCCTGCCCCATATGTAAACGATAGTCAAGAAATAAAAAAGTTGTTTTTTTTAAGGGAATGACAAATTGAGCGTAGGTAGCTCATACTATGACCAACCTAGTAAAAAAACTTTTTGAATAGACTATAGTGTACAGCTGGTTGAGGCTCTACAAACAAACGCAATTACTGATTCAAAATTACATTTAAATCAAAAAAAAATCTCGAATAAACGAGATTTTTTTTAGAATTATTTCTTTTTTTGTTGGGCTTTAATCGCCTCTTGTTGTTCCATTACATCTTGTAATTTTTGTTGGAACTTACTTGGCTTTTTCGGCTCTTTTTTCTTGTTCTCTTGAATTTGAGCATGAATTTTATCTTCGTCAACAATGTAATTTTTGATTACCAATAATAATCCGATAGAGATTAAATTAGATATAAAATAATACAAACTCAATCCTGACGCATAACTATTAAAGAAAAACAACATCATTAATGGCGAAACATAAATCATGATTTTCATCATCTTCGCCATATCTGGCATTCCTTCTTGTTGTGGTTGAGCCATTTGTTGATCTCCTGTTGTCAATTTCATATAAAAGAAAATGGCAATCGAAGCTAAAATTGGGAACAAACTGATGTGATTTCCATAAGCTGGTATATGGAACGGCAATTCATAAACAGAATCAAAAGAAGATAAATCGTCTGCCCAAAGGAATGGTTTTTGTCTCAATCCGATGGCGGATGGAAAAAATTGAAATAAGGCATAGAAGACAGGCATTTGCAACAATCCAGGAATACAACCCGCCATTGGATTTACACCGGCTTTGTTGTATAATTTCATGGTTTCTTGTTGCTTTTTC
Organism: Flavobacterium sp.; assembly: GCF_049590715.1. Taxonomy (GTDB): domain Bacteria; phylum Bacteroidota; class Bacteroidia; order Flavobacteriales; family Flavobacteriaceae; genus Flavobacterium. The sequence goes on along the minus strand of NZ_JBAWDL010000310.1, from coordinate 427 downwards.
ATTGGATCTTTTTTGTATTTCTCACCCAATTCTGCAATTTCTGGTTTTAGTACTTTCATTTTTGCTTGTGACAAAAATGATTTATAAGTTACTGGAGACATCAATAATTTGATTAAAATCGTAAAGATGATAATCGCCCATCCATGCTCAATAAATGAACTCAATAATCCATACAAAGGAATGAAAGCATGACGATTAATCCAACCGAAAATTCCCCAACCTAGTGGCACAATTGCTTCTAAATTTTTATCGTATGATTTTAATAATTTATAATCTGTAGGTCCAAAATACAAATTCATTTTTTGGTCAATTTCACCGTTTTTGAACACTAACGGTACTTTAGACTTGAATTGTTTTGTAAAAACAGTATCAACTTCTTGATCATTAACTAAATTATTAGAATATAAATCTACTTTTTCAAATGGAG
>NZ_JBAWDL010000309.1:0-1552 GCF_049590715.1 Flavobacterium sp. | reverse complement strand
ATGAGGAGCCTGCGAGAAGGTATGTACCTCGGAGTAGATGCCGTGTTGGGACAGCACCTTCCTGAAGTCGTCGCGGCCGGCGTGCATGCGGTCTGCCGAGCTGTTGAGGAAGAGAAAGGGGGGCGTGTTTTGGTCCACGTGGGCCAACGGCGACGCCTGTTCCCAAAGGCTATAATTCTCCCTTTTAGGATATCCTAACCAGTAAGTGGCGGCCGATGTGGAGCGGGAGTCATCGCCCTCACCAGATTCTGGGTGGACAAACGAAAGGATACCATCAATATTGACAACCGCCTGAACTCTACCCGATGGGGCCACCCGACCGGCCGGCCCCGCATAGGCAGCATTCTGGTTGGTAGAGCCTAAAAAAGCCGCCAGCTCTCCGCCGGCCGAAAACCCCAACGCGGTAATTTGCGCCGTATCCAGATTGAACCGCTGCGCATTTTTCCTTATCCAGCGCACTGCCTCCCTCAGGTCATAGACCGGGGCTGGATAGAGGGCCTCCGTAGAGAGCCGGTAATCTGCAGTAAAGCATGCGTACCCCAACTCTGCCAGCCGTTGCGCCAACGGGATGTGCTGCTGCCTGCTGCCACTGCGCCACCCGCCCCCATGAATGAGCAGAATAGCGGGGGCCTTGGTTTTGCTTTTTTTTCGCGGGTAGAAGGCGTCCAGGTGCAACTCGCGGTTGCCCACCGAGCCATACAGCAGGTTTCGCCTTTCCTGCACAGCAGACAGGGCAAATTCTTCTACCAGCCTGATTTCCGGGTGCTTTTTCCTGGCCTGAGCGTATGCCCGCGCGTTGGAAAAGGACGTGTCTCGTATCCCCGTTAGCCCGGTGGTAGTCTGAGCCAAAACCGGGGCAGTGGCAAGCAGGATAAGAAGGCTCACAAAGTAGGTTCTCATCATAGAATCGGGGGAGAAGAATTGCAAGAAGTAACTGGTTGTGCATCCCGGCAGGAAAAGATGCGCGGCAGGGTCGCGCTTCGGATGGCTCAACCAGGTCTGGGCCGTTACCTGGCCAGCTACCCCAATGGCAACGCCTGTTTGGCAGCCACCAACCCGGCAACCAAGTCGGCGGAGCCCACGAACAGGGGGCTGCGCTGGTGGAAATCGACAGGTTTCAGGTCGAGCATGGGGCCCTGCCCCGTCTCGGCCCGGCCCCCGGCCTGCTCGATGAGAAAGGCCAGCGGGAAGTTCTCATACAGCACCCGCAGCTTGCCCAGCGCGTTCTTGGCCGTGGGCGGATACAGGTAGATGCCGCCCGTGAACAGGTTGCGGTGGTAGTCGGCCACCAAGGAGCCCACGTAGCGCCCGCTCATGCGCCGCTGCTTGCACGCCATCAGAAACTGGCGCACGTACTCCGGGTAGTCAAACCAGTAGCCCTCGTTGCAGCTGAACACCGGGCCGGTGGCCGGAATGCGGATGCGCGGGTGCGAGAGGAAAAACTCGCCCAGCGACGTTTCGTACGTGAAGCCCACCACCCCGTGGCCCGTGGTGTAGACGAGCATCGTGCTCGAGCCGTAGAGCAGGTAGCCCGCCGCTACCTGCGCCCGCC